>CBDTYC010000056.1:0-11817 GCA_965364495.1 uncultured Yoonia sp.
CGCCTTGCAGCGTCATCAGACCGTTGATCATACCACCCCAGCTTGGCATCCACAGGATGATCGAAAAGACCATACCCAGCGTCGATGCCCAATCCGGCAAAGCGGTATAGTGCAAGTGGTGTGGACCTGCCCAGATATAAAGGAAAATCAGCGCCCAAAAGTGGATGATCGACAGCTTGTAGGAAAACACCGGACGACCCGCCTGCTTTGGCACGAAGTAGTACATCATGCCAAGGAAGCCCGCAGTCAGGAAGAAACCAACCGCGTTGTGGCCATACCACCACTGGGTCATTGCGTCCTGCACACCGCTGAAGATCTGCACAGACTTGCTGCCCCAGATGCTGACAGGGATGCTGATGTTATTAATCAGGTGAAGCATTGCCACGGTGATGATGAAGGACAAGAGGAACCAGTTTGCCACATAGATGTGCTTTTCGGTCCGCTTGAAGATCGTACCAAGGTACACCGCAAGAAAGGCAAGCCAAACGACAGTCAGCCAGATATCGACGTACCACTCTGGTTCAGCGTATTCTTTGGATTGGGTTGCCCCGAGCAGATAACCTGTCGCGGCCAGAACGATGAACAAGTTGTAGCCCCAGAACACAAACCACGCGAGATTGCCGCCCCACAACCGTGCGCCGCACGTGCGTTGCACGATGTAGAAAGACGACATGATCAGGGCGTTGCCACCGAACGCAAAAATCACCGCACTTGTGTGCAGTGGGCGCAGCCGGCCAAAATTGCCGTAGGGTTGGAGAACTTCGAAGTTCAGCGCCGGAAAGGCCAGCTGAAAAGCGATAACGACGCCCACCAACATGCCGACGACACCCCAGAAACTGGTCGCGATCACGCCCGCACGAACGACATCGTCCATGTAGCCATCTGGCGTTGCGTGGACAGGTGCGTCAATGCTGCGCAGAACGCGCACAAACATGAAACCCGAGAGACCAAGGATAATCATGGCATGCAAGATATATGCAGTGTCACGCCCCCAGTTCGCGGCAATAGCAGCCAGAAGTGCGGTGCACCCCAGCGCTATTAGTTTAAAATAGTTCCCCATAAGAGATCCCCTTCTTTTGACGGACAGCAAATGGGCCCGACAGCTACTTGGTGATTATGCTTATGGAGTGACGTGCGGACCTGCGTCTTTGATGTGGATCAATGGTCCATTTGATGTGGATCAAATCATTTCGGCACGCGCCCTGTCATGTTGGATGCAAGAGGCGGTTCTGCGCGAACGATCGCCCCCAAACGCGAAACCGAAATGGGGAATGCCAAAGACATGGCTTACAAGATCATTGCGACTATTCTGACCGATACGGATGATTCAAGGGACGGGCTTGATGCTGCGATCGCGCTGGCAGACCGCATGGATGCGCATCTGGACATATTTATCGTCACCATTAGCCACACGGAAACTACCAACTACTATATCGGTGCCGAACCGCTGTTGATTGCAGAGCAAACACGTGATGCGATGGCTGCCCGCGACCGGATCGAAGCTTGGCTGCCCGACCGGATGAAAGGCGAGGTGACACGTTGGTCCAGCGTGGCCGCTACCGTGCAAGGACCAGCCCTGACGGATTACCTTGCGCTGAAATTACGCTTTTCTGATCTGGTTGTTCTCCCACGACCTTATCAGGACAACCCGGATGCCGCGACTTTGGTCGAGGCGTGTCTCTTCGCCGCCGAGCGTCCGGTCTTGATGATCCCCAAAGGTTGCAAGGCTCCCGATGCAGGCGGCCATGTGCTAATGGGATGGAATGACGGTGCCGAGGCGCTGGCCGCAGCGCGCGCCGCACTGCCGTTGCTGCAAATGGCGGACGTGGCAGACATCTGCATTGTTGACCCGTCAATTCACGCGCCAGACCGGTCCGATCCAGGAGGTGCAATGGCGCAGTATCTCATGCGGCACGGAACAAAATCCGAGGTTGCCGTCCTTGCCAGAACAGAGCCCCACATTGGAAACATCCTGCTGCGCCGCGCCAAGGAAGTCGGTGCCAAGATGATCGTCAGCGGCGCATATGGCCACTCGCGGTTGCGCGAAGCGGTATTTGGCGGTGCCACGCGGGACCTGCTTGAAACGGCAGACTTGCCGATCTTGATGTCGCGCTAAAAATCTTCGCCGGTTTCAGCCTTGAGCGCATCAATATCGGGCACACTGATATCACGGCGGTCTTCAAACGCGATCAACCCGTCTTTCTTGAGTGCTGACATCTGCCGACTGACCGTTTCAATGGTCAGCCCCAGATAGTTCGCCATCGTTTCACGGGTAATTGGCAAAGTGAAAGTCATCCGCGCTGTTTCACCGGGCTTCAAAGAGGCCATGCGTACGGCAATCATATGCAGCAATGATGCGATCTTCTCCCGGGCGGTCTTGCGGCCCAGCACCAGCATCCATTCGCGTGCGGCGTCAAGTTCGTCCAATGTCATCTCTAGCAGACGCTGACCAACATGAGGCGTATTCTCGATCATCTTTTCAAAAGGCTTGCGGCGGAAACAGCACAGCATCACATCTGTTTCGGCGATCACATCACATTCAATCGTGTCACGGTTGGGGCGCCCCATAAAGTCGCCGGGCAATAAGAGCCCAACCATCTGAATGCGCCCATCAGGCAAGGTGCGGGTCAGGCTGGTAACGCCCGATACGACGGACCCTACGAATTCCAGCGAATCGCCACCAAAAAAGATCGTCTGTCCTGCCGCGTAAGAGCGATAGTATTTGATCTCTTCCAGCTGAGTCATTTCATCCGGTTCGCATTTCGAACAGACAGCATTGTAGCGGATCGGGCAATCCGAACAGGATTTCAAAGTCGGGACGGCGAGCGTCATTTGGGGCTATCCTGGTGGTTCTGGCTACGCCGACTATGCAACACCTGTTCGGGGCATTCCACCTGAAACTCTGTCGCAGGCGCAACTGGCAAATACCCGGACTTCTGCCACGATACAGAATGTCGACAACAATGCTTCAGACTGAAGTTGGCCGTTAGCGACCAACGATCGCGGAAAGCTCTGCCGCCGCGTCCTGCAATAACCCCAGGTATTCGATCAAATCCGGTAAATGGCGGCGCTGTTCGGGGGCATGGATCGACAATGTCGACAAAAGCCTGCCACGATTGTCCAAGATAGGGACTGCGATTGCCGTCATGCCCGGCATGAATTCTTCATTGTCGGTGGCGTACCCACGCTCGCGGGTAAGTTCCAGTTCGGTGCGCAGCAATGCGGGGTTGGTAATTGTGCGCTCGGTTTGCCGTTCCAGAACATAGTTCTTCAAGAACCGCTCAAGATAGTCATGGCGCAAAGTAGATAGATACATCTTGCCACTCGCCGTGCAGTGAAACGGAACTTGGGTCCCGACCGGCAGCTGGATACGCAAAGGCCAATGCGTCTCGACCCGGTCCAGATAGAACATGCCGTCCCGTTCGGGGATGGCCAAGTTACACGTCTCGCCCACGCTAACCGCAAGTGACTTGAGGATCGCCAGACGGACGGTTCGTACACGTTCGGACGACAAGGTGTTAACTGAAAGATGGCGCAAACGACGGCCAGGACTATAGGAACGGCCGTCGATGTCGCGCTGCAAGAACCCTTCTGATTCTGCCGTGGCAAAAAGGCGGTGAATCGTCGGCTTTGGTAACTTCAAAACCTCGTTCACCACCGAAGGGGTAACGGGAACCCCGGCCTTCGCGACTTCTTCCAGCAGCAATAGAAGCCGCAGGTTTGTCGGGATTTGGCCGGAGCTCTCAATTTCGTCAGTCGTCATATTACCCTTAACGCTCTGGTAGGATCATCAGCGCAGTCTCTGGAACCAACGCAACAAAGAACCAGACAGCGATCAAAGCGACCAAATACGGGATAATGTAGCGCAAAAGCCTGAAGTACGGCACCCCCGTTACACCCGATGCCACATACAAGTTCAAGCCATATGGTGGCGTAATAAAGCCAATGGATGCACCGACAAGGAAGACAACAGCAAAGTGGATTGGATCAATCCCGACCGAAGCCGCGATTGGCGCCAAGATCGGTGCCAGAATGATTGTCACTGGCAGGGATTCAAGGATCATCCCTGTGACAAACACAATTGCCATCGAAGTGAGCAGCACCGCATAGTAGCCGCCCATTCCTGTGACGAATTCACCGATAAAGTCTTTCGCACCAAGCGACGACATGACCTGCTGCATCGCGACCGACACCGCAATCAACGGCACCAAGATGCCCGAGATCTGCGCCGAACGTGAAACGATGTTCGGGATCTGAAAAAGTGTGAAACCCTCGACAACAAACATCGACGCAAAGCTTTTCTCTTCGACAGGTGTATCGACATCACTGCCCATGATCAGGTTCAAAGGATGGCTGACCAAACCGATGAACACACAGAAGGCAACGGTCACACCGGCAGCCTCTGTCGGAGAGAACTTGCCAGTGTAGATGCCCCAAAGCACCAGACCGATGGCAAAGAAACCCAACCACGCGCCAATACCTGTCTTGACCATCCGCGTGATCGACAAGCCGATCAGGATGCCCCAACCGTTGATTGTGCAGACGATAAACGCCGCAGTCATCATACCCAGAACCATCAACGTGCCCGGGATAATACCCGCAACGAAAAGGTCAGAGATCGGAAGGTTCAGCAAGAAGCCATAAACAATGAAGATGATCGACGGCGGGATAATGATACCAACAGTACCACCCGCAGCCGCAGTCGCCGCCGAGAACCGCTCGTCATAGCCGCCTTTGACCATTTCAGGATGAAGCATCGAACCGATTGTCGCAGTCGTTGCCGAATTGGACCCCGAGATCGCAGCGAACAAACCACACGCGGCGATTGACGCCATGGCAAGACCACCACGCAACCAGCCAAGGCAAGAGTAAGCAAAATCCGATAATCGGCGCGCGATACCTGATTGGTTGATCAAGTCCCCGGTCAGGATGAACAGTGGCATAGCGAGCAGGGCAAAGCCCTTACTGAATACGTTGATCAGCTCGTTGCCGGTATTGGCAAGCGGCAGGTCAATCACGAAGCTACAGCCAATGACCCAGTAGAAAATCACCAGCAAAACCGGTGTGCCAAGCATGAAGAAGATCGTCACGCCCAACGAGATAAGTGTAATGAGTGTACCGTCAGACATCATACATCCCCCCCGATAACCGCTTGCTTGATGATATCTTCACCGGAACGATAGTTGTTCCAGTCTTCAAGCCAGTTGCCGATCACGCGGCCTGACATCAAGGTGAATGCAATTGGAACGGTGATGTAGAACCACCACTTCATCACGTCGTCAACGCCGTCGACCAGTTGGAAGTTGTCCGCAGACAAAACCGTGAAACGCAAAGAGGTTGTAATTGCGATCCAGCAAAAAACGAACCACAGCACTGCATCCAGTGTGAGTGTCGCCATTTGACCTGTAGGAGCCATTTTGGAACGGAATTCGCTAAAGCTCAGATGCGTACGAAGCTTCACATTATAAGAGCACGCAAACCACGCCATGACCATGAACAGGAACGGTGGAATGGTTGTCGATCCGGACCATTGGCTTGAAAAGACAAACCGGTCGATGACGCCCCATGCAATAATCGCCGCAATCACTAGATAGACAGCAACCGAGATACCTCTTTCAAGGTGCCTCTCCATAAATGGAAACGTCTGGTAAAAGAGGTGAGCGAGATAGCCACCTACGAAAGTGGCAACAAAACAGAAAAGCCACATACCATCCGTATCGAATGCGCTTCTCATGTCCCACGTACTGCCTGAAAAAATAGCAGGAACAATCGCTACTGCTTCGGCCAAAATCGACATTTAGGTCTCCCCCCTCTTATGTCATTTGCCCCGCCATCATGTGGCGGTGAGTTCGAATTGAAAAGGGCCGACCGAACTCCCATTCGGTCGGCCCCAAGCATTCGGGTTAGCAAAAAGCTATATTAGCCTTTCCACCAACGACGCGGCTCAACGTTCTCTGGCAGCGTGTCGCCATCGATTGTACGAACTTCGTCATAGATTTCCTGGTATGTGTCCAGACCACCGGACCAACCATTCAGACGCTCGCGCCACTCTTCCCAGAGTGCCGGCTGGAACTCGGGCGAGCACATCTCTTCCGCTTTGCGGATCTCTGCAGCGGACAAGAACGCGTTACGCACGCCGTTTTGTGCAAAGATTGTGTTCGGCAGCTGCGGATCGGACTGGCCAACAGTGTTGATCAGTGCAACTTCGTTTGCTGCCTGAACATGTGTCTGTGCCCAATATGCCGATTCCATCACAGCATCCTGCAGATAACCCTCAAGGCTATCGAACACGCCAGCGTTCATGGAGGTTGCTTCAGTACCACAGAAGAAGTTCAGGTGAACCGACTGGGACACAACCGGTGCCATGTTTGCGTATGCAACCGCAGACGCCCATGTTTCCGCACCATCGATCAGGCCCTGCTTCAGACCATCAAGAGTTTCTTCCCATGCAACCGGAACCGGGTTCAGGTTCAAAGCTTCCATCGCGATGCGACCCAGCTGCGTACCTGTAACGCGGTTCTTTGTGCCAGCAAGATCTTCAACAGACGTCACCAATGGCTTGTCGTCGAAGTTCATGCCCAACTGGATGCCGCGCAATTCAGCGTGGCTGAAAAGGAACTTCAGACCGTGACGTTTCTCATATGGATCACGCAGCAGGCGCTGGGACGCTGGTGAGTAGAGGAAGTGGTACTGGTCCGCACGGTTACGGAACATATACGCATAGTCCAGAACGTTCAGATAAGGTGCACCACCGGCCGAGTTCTGTGTCGACGCCGCGTAGATATCAACGATACCCTGCTGTGTCTTCTCAACGCAGGACGTCTGACCGCAGATCTGGTTGTCGCCGATAAATTCGATGCGAATCTCGCCGTCTGTACGCGCCTCCAGGTCACGTGCGAACTCAAGCGCGCCTGCACGCTCGATCAGCAGGTTGCGGGCATTGAAGCCAGCAGCGCCGAACTTCAGGTTATATTTTGCTTCTTTTGCAAAGCGACGCTCGTAGGTCGATTCTGCTGCGGAAGCCAGATTTGCAAGGCTCATGGCGCCACCGAATGTACCCGCCGCCATCAGCGTCGAACTCATCCCGTATTGCCCTGCGACCTTGAACAGATCCCGCCGCGAAATGCGACCTAGCTTATCTCCAATCATCATGTTTCCTCCCATGTTGTCGATTATTGAGACTTATCGTTTCAAAAAAGAGTAGTATAGTATTCTCAATCTGCATAGAGTTTTTTCACAAAGATGGAGAATGAAGCATTGGAAGCTGATTTTATAGTCGTAGGTGCAGGGTCTGCAGGGTGCGTTCTTGCAAATAGACTAAGCGCCAACCCCGCAAACAAAGTGATTCTGCTTGAAGCAGGTGGTCGCGACCTTAACCCATGGATCCACATTCCGGTCGGGTATTTCAAGACAATACACAACCCCAAGGTTGACTGGTGTTACAAGACCGAACCTGATCCGGGCTTGAATGGGCGATCAATCGAATGGCCACGCGGGAAAGTTTTGGGTGGGTCGTCATCACTGAACGGATTGCTTTATGTCCGCGGACAGCCACAGGATTACGACCGCTGGCGCCAGATGGGCAACACCGGTTGGGGCTGGGACGACGTTCTGCCACTTTTCAAACGTGCCGAAAAAAATGAACGCGGCGCGGATGAATTCCACGGAGACCAAGGCCCCCTGTCCGTGTCCAATATGCGGATTCAACGCCCCATCACGGACGCTTGGGTCGCGGCTGCGCAGGCGGCGGGCTACAAATTCAATCCTGACTACAACGGCGCTGATCAAGAAGGCGTCGGCTTTTTCCAACTAACTTCGCGCAACGGACGGCGGTGCAGTGCGGCTGTGGCCTATCTCAATCCGGTAAAGAGCCGTGAGAACCTGCAAATCATCACGCATGCGCAGGTCGAAAAGGTTGTGATCGAAGGCAAACGCGCAACTGGCGTCGTCTACACCGACCGCAGCGGGAACAAACAGACCGTAACTGCCCGCAAAGAAATCGTGTTGTCTGGCGGCGCAATCAACTCTCCTCAAATCCTGATGCTCTCGGGTATCGGTGAAGCGGCCCAACTGGCCGACAACGGCATCGACGTGGTGCAGGACTTGCACGGCGTTGGTAAGAACATGCAAGATCACTTGCAGGCGCGTCTTGTCTACAAGTGTAATGAGCCCACGCTGAACGACGAAGTCGGCACACTGTTCGGACAAGCAAGGATTGGGTTGAAGTACCTGATGTTCCGCTCTGGCCCCATGACGATGGCTGCCAGTCTTGCGACGGGCTTTATGAAAACCCGCGAAGATATGGAAACCCCCGATATCCAATTCCATGTTCAGCCGCTTTCTGCTGAAAACCCGGGCAAAGGGGCTGACAAGTTCTCAGCCTTCACGATGTCGGTTTGCCAGTTGCGGCCCGAAAGCCGTGGCGAAATCAGGCTACAAGGCAATGATCCAAAGACATACCCAAAGATCATTCCTAACTATCTAGCGACCGAAACGGACTGCCGCACAGTGGTCGCTGGCGTGAACATCGCGCGCAAGATCGCACGACATGCGCCGCTGACCTCGAAGATCAGTCAGGAATATCGGCCGCACGCGGATTTGGATATGAATGACTATGATGCAACGCTGGACTGGGCGCGCAACAATACCGCCTCGATCTATCACCCCACAGGGACCTGCAAGATGGGCAACGGCAAAGACGCCGTGGTCGATGAACGCCTGCGCGTACATGGCATCCAAGGTCTGCGTGTCGCCGATTGTTCGATCATGCCCGAAATCGTGTCGGGCAACACCAATGCACCTGCCATCATGATCGGGGAAAAAGCCTCTGATCTGATGTTAGAGGACGCATAGAACCCGCATCCAAGTAGGGCGCACCGAATGCGTGCGCCCTTGACCTGCACTCAAGAATCCCTGACATATACCCCTGATGGTTTTCTTGCGCCGAAAATGCGTAAGGAATGAAAAGGGAATACGGTGAGGAAGAGCCAAAGCGCGCCAAAACCGTGACTGCCCCCGCAACTGTAAGCGGCGAGTGACCCCGATGATCACCACTGAGCGTTCCGCTCGGGAAGGATCGGGCGAACTGCGACCCGCGAGTCAGGAGACCTGCCATCAATGGCGCTGCATTGCGCCGACTGAAACCAACCGGACGGGGTGTCTGGGAAGGAGATGATGATGGTATTTCGGCTTAGCCCGCAGACACTTGCATGTCACCACCCTTGCCCCGCGGTATCGCGGAGGGCGAGATGGACGGGACAACAACACACCGCATAACTGTTTGCACATCCTGCAAACACAAAGGGACGGATTGCCGTCCCGGTTATGAATTGATCGAAAAATTGCGTCGCGCGATTGCTGCAGCAGGCGACAGTATCACCGAAGGGTTTGCCGTGTCGGGTGTGGCCTGCATGGCTGGCTGTGACCGTCCCTGCACAGTGGCCTATCACGGCACACAAAAGGCCACATATCTGTTCGGGGATATGAATCCGGACGATGACATCGACGATCTGGTGGCCTTTGCACAACAATATGCGCAACTGGATGACGGCTGGTGCTCGTCATTGGATCGCCCAGGCAAATTGCGCAAATCAACACTTGCCCGCGTCCCCGCCGCAATGCTGGTGATCGAAGAAACCAAGGCGCTGGCATCATGAGTGGCGCAGGTCTTTCCGTCCGGAATGTCAGCTGGCGCCCCGCCAAGCGCGCGCCACTGGTCTTGCATCCCAGCAGTTTTGAAGTTGCCGCAGGCCGTGTGTTGGGCGTCGTTGGCCCCAATGGCGCAGGCAAATCAACCCTGTTGCGCCTGCTCTACCGCTATCAGGCACCTACAACCGGACAGGTATTTGTCGACGGCCAAGACCTGTGGGCGCTGCCCGCACGCCAAGCCGCGCAAAAAGTCGCCGCAGTCCTGCAAGAGCAAGCCGCCGCCTTCGGTTTGACCGTCCGCGAGATCGTCGCGCTGGGACGCACACCCTATCAGAACGGGATCACGCGCACAGGTGCCAGTGGCGAAAGGGTGATTGGACGCGTCATGGCCATGCTTGAATTGACCGGCCTTGCGCACCGCGACATTGGCACCCTCTCGGGTGGCGAACGCCAGCGTGTCATGGTCGCGCGCGCCCTTGCGCAAGAACCGCAGGTCCTGATCATGGACGAGCCTACGAACCATCTTGATATACGGCACCAACTCGAAGTTTTGGCCCTGATCCGACAGCTTGACCTGACGATCGTTGTTTCGTTGCACGACCTGAATATGGCCGCGCATATCTGTGACGATATCTTGTTGCTGGAAGACGGGCATCCGCGCGGCTTTGGATCACCGGACGCATTGCTGACAGAGGCGCTGGTTTCCAAGACCTTCCGTATCGACGCGCGCCGCGAAAAGCTGGCCCCGAGTGACAACACACATCTTTCCTTTCACCTTCCCGAATTCAGAGACATCCAATGAAACTCACGACCTCGACCCTTGCTTTGGCCATTCTGGCCAGCCCTGCATTTGCGCAAACGACTGTGCAAAGCTGCGACCGCGAGGTGACCTTTGACGCCCCTCCGAAGGCCGCTGTGTCAAACGACATCAACCTGACCGAAATGATGCTTGTTTTGGGCCTGACCGACCACATGGTTGGTTACACCGGAATTTCGGGCTGGAACAAACTGGACGCGGAAATGCGGGCAGGCGTAGAGGAATTGCCAGAACTGTCCGCACAGTATCCCTCTAAAGAGGTTTTGATCGGTGCGGATGCCGATTTCTATTTTGCAGGCTGGAACTACGGGATGCGGATCGGCGGCGAGGTCACACCTGACACCTTGGCCCCTTTCGGGATCAACGTTTACGAATTGACCGAAAGCTGCGCCCATATCGGCACCAAAGGGCCAGCGTCGATGGATGACATGTACAACGACTTGCGCAATCTTGGCGCAATCTTCGGCGTTCAAGACCGCGCAGAGGCGTTGATTTCCGAATACCAAGCGGATTTGGAAACCTTCCTTGCAACCCTCGCGCCCCTGCCCCAAGCCCCGCGTGTTTTCGTCTATGATAGCGGCGATGACACAGCCTTTACGGCGGGCCGCTATGCAATGCCCAACGCCATGATCGAGGTCGCAGGCGGCGTGAACATCATGAATGACTACGAGAAAAGCTGGGCAACCGTTGGCTGGGAGGCCGTCGTCGCCCGCAATCCGGAAATCATTATTATTGTGAACTACGGCGAAGTAACTGCCGCGCAAAAGCGTGACTTCATGATGTCGAACCCCGCGTTCGCTGAACTGGACGCCGTCAAGAACGACCGTTTTGTCGTGCTGGAATACGTCGAGGCCACACCGGGACCGCGCAATATCAACGCGATCAAGACGCTTGCAACGGCGTTTCGGGAAAACTGATCCGGTATGGCCCACGCGGAACAACAGGTCGTCACACTTAGCCCGCAAAGGATCCGGCTGCGGCTGACGTATGTCCTTGCGGCTGTGGCGTTGTTCGTTTCGCTTTCCGTGGCAGTCAGCGTGGGTGCCGTGTCCGTGCCGTGGCCTACCGTCTGGGGGATCGTGGCGAATAAACTTGTGCCGGGCTTGATCAATCCAGACTGGTCTGCCGGTCGCGAGGCGATTGTTTGGGATATCCGGCTGCCGCGCGCGATCCTTGCCTGTCTGGTGGGCGCGGGTCTGGCAATCGTTGGGTCCAGCTTGCAGGCCGTGACGCGCAACCCGCTTGCCGACCCGCATTTGCTGGGGATATCGGCAGGTGGGGCTTTCGGGGCAATTGTAGCCTTGCTGCACACAGGGTTGTTCCTTGGGCTGATGACTGTACCTTTATTGGCA
>CBDTYC010000057.1:0-11692 GCA_965364495.1 uncultured Yoonia sp.
ATGCCCCCGCTTGCCTTTTTGACATCGTTGGTCACCAATCCCTGCAAGAAACTGTTCCGGTCATCACCGCTGATTGAAAGAACCGCACGTTCAGGCATCATCGTTGCTTTCTGTTTGCGAAAATTGAAGGCGGTGCAGGTCTGCATAAATCCCGCCCCGTGCCAGCAGTGTCGCGTGGTCCCCCTGATCGACAACACGGCCTTGGTCCATCACGACGATTGAGTCTGCATTGCGGACGGTCGACAGGCGATGTGCAATGACCAATGTGGTGCGTCCGGTAGCGAGTTTCTCAAGGGCGGCTTGGACTATCGCCTCTGATTTGGTGTCGAGTGCACTGGTCGCTTCGTCCAGAAGCAAGATCGGCGTGTTGCGCAAAAGGGCGCGCGCAATCGCGACGCGCTGGCGCTGGCCCCCTGACAGGTTCGATCCACGCGGTCCTGCAGGGCTATCCAACCCGTCCGGAAGTGACGGCAGAAAGTCGGTGACGTGGGCAGCATCAAGAACCGCCTTTAGCTGTGCATCACTTACATTTTCGCGGCCAAGCAGGATGTTGTCACGCAGCGTTTCATCAAAAAGGGCCGCATCTTGCGTGACCACGGAAAACAGCCCCCGCAGATCGGCCAGATCGTAGTCTGTGATAGAGACACCGTCGATCGCTGCCGTACCTTGCTGCCCCTCGACCAAGCGGGTGAGGACATTGAAGATCGTACTTTTCCCCGCGCCGGATGCGCCGACAAGGGCTGTTGTCTTTCCGGCGGCAGCGGTAAAGCTCGCGCCGCGCAAAACTGGCAAGTCTCCATAGTTCAGATGAAAGTCATCCAGCGTAATTTGCGGTGCGGCCACCGGAACGGCCCTGACATTGGCAGGCGACAGGATCGTCGGCTTAAGGTCCAGTGCGTACTGCAACCGCTCAACGCTGGCTGCAGCCATTTGCCATTGCCCGCTCATCAGGCCCAAGCGGCGTAAGGGGTCAAATGCCAATGCCATAGCTGTGAAAAAGGCCATGAATTCGCCATTGGTCTTTTCGCCACTGATAATCTCTGAACCGCCGTAAAGCATAACGCCCAAAAACCCGATTCCAGTCATGATGTCGATCAGCGCAGGGACGGCGGCCTGACCAACCGCAGTACGGACTTCGGCATCGACACCTTTTTTGATCAATGTGTCGTAGCGCGCGGCCTGGTACGCTTCGAGGGCATTAAGTTTGATTGGATTGATGCCGTGGAATACCTCATCGAGCCGCGTCGAAATGCGACCCGCAATCTCGCGTGAGTTGCGGGCGCGGCGGCGGATGTAGGCTTGCACCAGCAGAGACGGAAGGATCAACAAAGGAATGCCAACGACCGCAATCAGGGTCCATTTCCAGTCAATCCAGATAGCAACCGCCAGCAAGCCCACAAGCGAAATCAAGTCGCGGGCAAGGGCTGTCAAAATGCTGCTCCAAACGCCGTTGATGACATTGACGTCGCCTTGCACGCGTTCGATCAATTGGCCGGGCGGGTGGGTCTGAAAAAACCCGCTGTCCAGCGACATCAAATGCCGCAGCAAATGGCTGCGCATTGCCGCGGCGGTCAGTTGTTTGATCAGTGACATCAGGATGCGCTGTCCTGCCGAAGTTGCGGCACGCACAAAGAAAATCGCCATGATGGCAAAGCCCACGAAGAACAGCGCGTTGCGATCTCCGGCGGAAAATACATCGTCGAACATCGGTTGGATCTGGCGACTGATCAACGCAAGCGTGGACCCTTCGATCATCATCAGGACGATGGCGCCTGCCAGCAGCATCTTTTGTGGCCGCAAGTAGTCACGCCAAAGCCACCAGAAAAGCGAGGTCGCTGATTGCTGTTTGGTTGTGCGCGCTTTTGGGGTTGGCTGGGGCATCAAAAGCCTTTTGCAAATTGGGTCAGGATCGGTCTAGTCGCAAATGGGGGGGCAGGGCAAGTTAGGCAAGGTTGACGCCGCAAAGTGCCGCGCTAATGTCCGCCCCAGACCACACTCCCGGGATTTCCTTCATGTCATTGTCAAACGGCCGCTCCTACCTCGCAATTCCAGGACCATCGGTCATGCCCGATGCCGTTTTGCAAGCTATGCACCGCGCATCGCCAAATATCTACGAAGGTGAATTGCACGATCTCACGGACAGCCTGATCCCTGATCTCAAGGCTATTGCAATGACCGAGAATCACGTCGCGATCTATATCGGCAATGGGCATGCCGCCTGGGAGGCGGCATTGGCAAACGTGCTGTCGCGCGGTGATACTGTGCTGGTGCTTGCCACAGGGCGCTTTTGCATCGGCTGGGGAGAAATGGCAGCAGGTTTGGGCGCCAAAGTCGAGACGATCGACTACGGATCCCACGCACCGATTGATATGGCGCGCGTGGCCGACGTGCTGGGCGCGGACAAAGCTGGCCGGATCAAAGCTGTGCTTGCCGTGCATGTGGATACCTCGACCAGCGTCAAGAATGACATTGCAGGCTTGCGCGGTGTCATCGACAGTCTGGGTCATCCCGCGTTGTTGATGGCGGACTGCATCGCCTCTTTAGGGTGCGACCGCTTCGAGATGGACGCATGGGGTGTCGATGTCATGGTCGCAGGCTGTCAAAAAGGGCTGATGACACCTGCAGGGATCAGCTTTGTGTGGTTCAACGACAAGGCCAATGCCGCGCGCGGCAATTGCGTTTCGACCTATTGGGATTGGCGGCCACGGGTGAACCCCGACATGTATTTCAAATATTTTGACGGGACCGCACCGACTCATCATCTTTACGGGCTGCGGACAGCGCTGGATATGATCAAGGCAGAGGGTTTGGACGCTGTGTTTGCACGGCATGAAAAGCTCGCGCAAATTATCTGGGCGACAGTTGACCATTGGTCCGGTGAAGGGCCGATGGCGCTTAATATTTCGGAAACGTCGCAGCGTTCGCATGCGGTGACATCAATTCAGATCGGTTCTCCGAATGGCGATGCTTTGCGGCATTGGTGTGAACATCAATGCGGGCTGACACTCGGGATCGGTCTGGGTCGTGATCCGGCAGATGCGTATTTCCGTATCGGTCATATGGGGCACGTGAATGCGCATATGATTATGGGGGCACTGGGAACAATCGACGCCGGGCTTAAGGCGCTTGCGATCCCACATCGTGCAGGCGCGTTAGAGACCGCGGCCTGCGCGTTGGCGCAGCGCGCCTAATCTGCGCGCAACCGGCCGATCCATTTGAAAAGGTGGTCAAGGCCGTAAGCTGTCATCATGACCCACAGATAGCCGAAGGCTGCGGCAATGATCCAAAAGGTCATGAACAAAAGCACCCCCAACGTGGTCAGAAAGGCGTCTGTATAGTTTTCGACGCTGCGGATTGTACGTTGTGACATCTGCACCTCTCGCTATGCCGGACCAGCTTAGAGCGGGTTTTGTAAATTTCACCCTAACTTTTCGTGTGCGGCTGCAAGTGCATCTGGAAATACCGCCGCAAAGGCGTCCATTTGTACAGGTGTGCCGCAGCTGACACGGATGCAACGGTCTTGCGGGGCGGTAAATGGCATCCGCACAAATATCCCGTTTGCGACAAGGTGGTTCAGAACGGCACGCGCGAAATCCCCGTCTCGGCCGCAATCAATCGCCACGAAATTGGTGGCCGAGGGCAGAACCGTCAAGCCATTGTCGGTCGCGATTCCGGCTATACGTGTACGCGCATTGGCGATTTCTGCGCGCACATGCGGCAGCCATTCTGTATCTCGCAGCGCAGCCAGCGCGCCGATTTGCCCGATCCGCGACATGCCGAAATGATTGCGGACCTTGTTAAAGCTACTGATACTCTCTGCTGATCCGATCGCATAGCCAACCCGCGCGCCCGCCATGCCGTGTGCCTTGGAGAACGTCCGCATCCGGATAACATTCGCGCTGTGCGGGTCAATTGCCGGCGCGGTCCCTTCCGGCGCCAAGTCAACGTAGGCTTCGTCGAGGATCAACATGCTGCCTTCGGGCAATCGGTCGATCATGTCTTGCATCACACTTGCGCTGTGCCAGCTACCCATCGGGTTGTCGGGATTGGCGATATAGATCAGCTTTGCACCGACATCTGCCGCTTTCGCCAAGAGCGCATCGGGGTCTTCGTTGTCACCTTTGTAGGGCACTGTATGCAATGTTCCGCCAAAGCCTGCGACGTGGTAGTTAAAGGTGGGGTAGGCACCGGCAGATGTGACAACGCTGTCACCTTGCCCGACATAGAGCCGCACCACCACGCCCAGCAACGTGTCGATTCCTTCGCCGACCATGATGCATTCGGCAGGGATGCCGTGATGTTCTGCAAGCGCTTGGCGTAGGTCATGGCTTTCGGGGTCACCGTACATCCACACATCGCCTGCCGCCCTTTGCATTGCTGCGATTGCTTTGGGCGATGGGCCAAAGGCGCTTTCATTGGCGCCTAACCTTGCGATGAACGGACGGCCCATCTGCCGTTCCTGGGTCTCTGGCCCCACAAAGGGAACCGAGGCAGGCAGGGACTGGGCGAGCGGAGTGAGCTGTGGTTTTTTCATGAGGCTAGATAACCTCGCGTGAGAAATATGCGCAACTGTTGATCGCGCGCGCGGGCGCTGCATCCGTATCTGGTGCCGGATGCCTTCGGCGAAAGTTTTTGGGGAATAAGAAGGTGTCGGGGCGGATTTGACACCGCCCCGTTCGACCTAGCCGATCTCTTGCAGCCGCGCGATTGCCGCTTTCAACTGCGCCTCTTCGTTTTCGCGCAGGGCGAGGTTTGCCTGGGCTTCGGCGACCACTTCATCGGGGGCAGAGGCCACGAACTTGGGGTTGTTGAGCCGCCCGCGCAGACCGCCCAGTTCCTTGCCCAGTTTTTGCATCGTCTTCTCGAGGCGCGCGATTTCCTCGGCGACGTCAATCAGGTCGGCCAATGGAATACCGAATGTGCCGCCATCCATCGGGATCGTCACGCAGCCTTTGGGGAAATCATCAACATGAGTCAGGCTTTCGATCCGCGCAAGGCGCTGGATCAGCACATGGTTGTTGTCCCATGCCGACTGGCCTTTGTCGTCCAGACCAGTGACGAGCAAGGGCACCTTGGCCCCCGCAGGCACATGCACTTGCGCGCGTGCAGAGCGGACATTGTCGATCAGCCCGATCACCCAGTTCATTTCGCGGTCCGCATCAGCGTCGATCAGTTCCGCGCTCGTGAACGTTGGCCAATCTGCATGGGCCAGCATTTTGGTGCGGGTGTCGGCCAAGCCCCACAATTCTTCGGTGATGAAGGGCATGATCGGGTGCAGCAAGATCAAGCATTGATCCAGAACCCAGCGCAGGGTTTGTTCGGTCTCACGCTTGGCTGCTGCGTCTTCGCCTTGCAGGATAGGTTTCGAGAATTCCAGATACCAGTCGCAGACCTTGCCCCATGTGAATGCATAAAGTGCGTCGGCGGCATCGTTGAAACGGTAAGCTTCCATCGCCGCGTCAACAGCTTCGCGCACCTTACCTGTTTCGCCGATGATCCATTTGTTCAGCGTTTGCGTGGCCTCTGGCCGGACCGCATCGCCGGGGTAGGCGGTTTCGTAGTGCTCGGCAAAGCTGAACGCGTTCCAGAGTTTCGTGCCGAAGTTGCGATACCCTTTGATGCGGTCTTCCGAGATTTTCAGCACGCCACCCAAGGCCGCCATCTGCGCGTTCGAAAAGCGCAAGGCGTCCGCGCCGTAGAGGTCGATCATGTCGAGCGGGTCGATCACATTGCCCTTGGTTTTGGACATTTTCTCGCCTTTGGCGTCGCGGACCAACTGGTGCAGATAAACCGTGTGAAAGGGGTCTTGTCCCAAGACCGCTTGCGACATCATCATCATGCGGGCGACCCAGAAGAACAGGATGTCCTGACCGGTGACCAGCACGTCACCGGGGAAGTATTTCATCGCGTCGGTTTCTTCAGGCCAGCCGAGCGTGCCGAAAGGCCAGAGGCCGGAAGAGAACCATGTGTCGAGGACGTCAGGATCGCGCCAGACGGGGAACTTCAGAACTGTCGGGTCCTGAGAGACATTGTAGTTTGCAAGGCTGGCAGAGAAGACATCAATCGCTTCGGCTTTGTCAGCGACTTCGATGACTTCGGCATGGCTTAGCGGGCTGGGGACATCGGCGTTGTCCAGAACAAAGCTGGATTTGACGCTGTCGAAATCATGTGCGCTGTGCATGACCAGCCCACGATGGACCAGCCCGTCAAGCAGAAGGCCCAGCAGTTCAACTTCGTCAAGCGTACCCGAAGGATTGTGTTCATCTTCAACGCCCAGATCGAGGCCATACCAAACCGGAATTTGATGCCCCCACCATAACTGGCGCGAGATGCACCAAGGCTCGATATTCTCGAGCCAATGATAATACACCTTCTCGCCGCTTTCCGGCATAATTTTGGTGCGGCCCTCGCGGACCGCGTCAAGTGCGGGGCCCACGATCTTTGCCGTGTCCACGAACCATTGGTCGGTCAGCGCAGGCTCGATGACCACTTTGGACCGGTCGCCGAACGGCTGCATAATCTTCTTATCTTCGACAAAGGGAACTGTCGTTTCGACATCTTCGCCTTCGTCGTTCTTGACCATCTTGGTGGTCATCACCGCGTTGCCCTCGGCGGTGATGTCGGCCACCACGCGGGTACGTGCTTCGAACCGGTCCAGTCCGCGGTATTCTTCGGGGACCATGTTCATGGCGGCGATCATCGCCTCGTCAAAATCTTGCTCGCCATTGGCAATGGCTTGGGCGATGGTTGCTTCTTCGACGTATGGCAGGCCGTCGTCGCGCATGTGCCCTTTGGTGTCCATCAGGGAATACATCGGGATATTACCGCGCTTTGCGACTTCGTAGTCGTTGAAGTCATGCGCGCCGGTGATCTTCACTGCGCCAGAGCCAAAGTTCATGTCGGGGTAGGGATCTGTGATAATCGGGATCAGGCGGCGCTGCGCCTTGGGACCAACAGGAATTTCGCAGAGCTTGCCCACGATCGGCGCATAGCGTTCGTCGTCTTTATGTACCGCAACAGCACCGTCGCCCAACATGGTTTCGGGACGGGTTGTCGCAATAGAGATATAGTCCCGCGTCTCGCGCAGGGTCACGTTGTCGTCTTCGTCTTTTTCGACGTATTCGTACGTTTCACCACCTGCCAGCGGGTATTTGAAGTGCCACATGTGGCCGTCGACTTCGATGTTTTCGACCTCGAGGTCGGAAATCGCTGTCTCAAAGTGCGGGTCCCAGTTCACCAGCCGCTTGCCGCGATAGATCAGCCCGTCGTTGTACATTTTCACGAAAACTTTGAGGACTGCGTCGTGGAAATTGCCGGGCTTTTCGGTCGCAGGTGCGCTTTCGGCGCCGGACATGGTGAAGGCAGAGCGGGACCAGTCCATGCTGTCACCCAAACGGCGGGCCTGTTGTTCGATGGTGCCACCTTTGGCGGCTTTCCATTCCCAGACTTTTTCCAGGAATTTTTCGCGGCCCAATTCAGTGCGCTTTGGTTGGCCCGTTGCAGCAAGGTCCTTTTCGACCATCAACTGTGTGGCGATCCCTGCGTGGTCAAGGCCCGGCTGCCACAGGGTGTCGTAGCCTTGCATCCGTTTCCAGCGGGTCAGCATGTCCATGATCGTGTGGTTGAAGGCGTGACCGACGTGCAAGGACCCTGTCACGTTGGGCGGCGGCAGCATGATGCAAAAGGTTTCATCGCGGGACGCGTTTGCGCCTGCTTTGAACGCGCCGCTGTCTTCCCACATCTTGTAGATGCGCGGCTCTGCGGTTTGGGCGTCGAATGTCTTTTCCATCGGCATCATCATGGTCCTTGCTATGTCAGCAGGGCAGATAACGTGCGGATGGCGCAAGGGAAAGAGTAAGGTGGGTTTTAAGCGACCTTACACGGCAAAAAGCGGCTTGCGCTGACCTGATTGGATGACTTTCGGGTCATAGGGGGTGCGGGCAAAGACCTCTTGCACGCGGGCGGCGAAATGCGACAGGGGCAGTGTGTCATAGGCCGGATCGAAAGAGCTTTGGTCCCAGCGTTCGCAAAAAACCGCGCAGTCGTCGAAGTAGGGATGATCCTTGTAGGCGTCGCGCTTGTTGGGGTTTGCGCCCACATGCGCGCCGTAATAGAGCATTTGGAAATCACCGTGCTTTTCAACCACCCAAGTCACCTGTTCGCGTACAAATGGACGCAAGATGGTCGCGGCGTATTCATCGTGATTATAAGGGGCGTAGATGTCACCGATGTCATGCAGCAGGGCGGCAACAATCCAGTCAATGTCAGCCCCGTCGCGTTCGGCCCGCGTGGCGGACTGCAAAGAATGTCCCAGCCGCGTGATTTGATACCCTGACAAGCCCTCGTCCAGCCTGACCATCGCCTCGAGCAAGCGCGCGGCGGTGCCCTTGGTGTATTCCACCTCGTGTTCGGTCAGGAAGTCATAGTCTTCTTTGTCGCCATCCTTCATGGCAGTGAATTTGACGCGGTCCATTTCAGTTCCCTTTGTTTGCACTTGCGATTCTGATGTTACGGTATTGCACGCAGACTTGTAGTGCATTTGCATAACGGTCGGCTGGACAAGGTGTGTCGGGACAGTAGGGTTGGGCCTGAGCAGTCGCGGCGAGCAAATAGATGACATCGATTGATGGTAAGCAGACAAGACAAATCCTAGCGGGCGGCCATGCCCGTTCGTGATTGGTTCTTTGGGCTTTTCGGGCGCCGTGCGCGTACCGAAGACGAGGGTATCAGAAGGCGTGGTTCCGCCACCCATGTCGTTATTCTTGACGGCACGATGTCTTCGCTTGCCGAGGGGCGTGAAACCAATGCGGGGCTGACCTATAAACTACTTTGCGAAGTCAGCCGGTCTGAAAACATGACGATCCACTATGAGGCAGGTATCCAGTGGCGCGACTGGTCAAATACTTGGGACGTGATCACCGGCCGCGGGATTAATCGCGGGATCAAGCGGGCTTATGGTGTTGTCGCCTCGCGTTATCGTGCCGGGGACCGGATCGTGTTGATGGGCTATTCGCGGGGGGCTTTTGCGGTTCGTTCGCTGGCGGGCGTGATTGATATGATCGGATTGGTGCGCGATGACAGTGCGACGGAACGCGTGATCGAACAGGCATACCGGCACTATCGCGCAGGTGCCCGCAGCGATGCAGCAAAGGCCTTTCGGGTACTGCATTGCCATGTCGGTGTGCAGGTTGAAGCGGTGGCAGTCTGGGATACCGTCAAGGCGCTGGGCTTGCGGTTGCCGGTTGTGTGGCGCTGGGGGCAGGCAGAGGAGCACGCTTTTCATAGCCATATGCTTGGCCCTCATATCCGTCACGGCTTTCATGCCCTTGCGATGGATGAACGCCGCGCGGCTTATACACCCGTGATGTGGGATTGCCCGCCGGATTGGCAGGGCCATATGGAACAGGTCTGGTTTCGCGGCAATCATGCAGACGTCGGTGGGCAGGTCTGGCAGCATCCTGCCTCTAGGCCGTTGTCGAATATCCCGCTGGTTTGGATGCTGGAGCGGTTAGAGGCGTGCAATGTGCCGTTGCCGTTGGGATGGAAAGACCGTTTTGCACAGGATGTTACGGCCCCTTCGGTGGGAAACTGGCGCGGTTGGGCCAAAATATTTCTGACACGCCGCAGGCGTCGTATCGGCATCGACCCGTCAGAGCGTTTGCACGAAAGCATTACGGGTGCGGTACCTGACGATCTAGTCCGCGCGCCGCTGCATGATCAGACAAGTGGCTGAGCCTGTCGCATAAAGCTTGCCGCTTTGCGCGTCCCTGATTTCGCCGTGGGCGACGCCTGTGCTGCGTCCCGCGTGGTCGATTGTACCAGTGGCAATGATTTCCGCCCCGACAGGAATAGCGCCGGTCAGGTTCACTTTGTATTCAAGCGTTGTGTAGACCGATCCCTTGGGTGTGACGGTCATCACGGCGCATGACATGCAACTGTCCAGCAACGTGCCGTACCAGCCGCCGTGAACGCCCCCTGCGGGATTGGTATGTTGGAATTCCGGCACGCCACGAAAGGTGACCTTGCCCGCTTCGACCGTATCGAGGGTATAATTCATCAATGCAGAAATCGGCGCGCGGCTGACTTTGCCGTCCCGCATCGCTTGCATAAAGTCGAGACCCGACATGGAAAGCATCGTTTCCATGTCGGGCATCTGATCGGGAGAAGTCGCAGTAAACATGAGGCCTCAAGGCTGGATTTTGCCTCAGGCTGCCGATTTAGGCGACGTTTTGCAACTGCACTTTTGGTGTTTTACCAAGGGCATGGCAGACATCGCGGCTAAGTTCCGGACGGTTCAGCGTGTAGAAATGCAAGTGGTCTACGCCACCCTGGATCAGGTCATCGCACAGCTCTGTTGCGATGGCGGTAGCCAGAAGTCCGGCAGTATCCGGTGTCGCATGTGCAAAGGCGTCGCGAATGACAAGCGGAATAGATGTGCCGCATTGGGCCGCAAAACGTTGTGTGCCAGCCCAGTTTTCAATCGGCAGAATACCGGGGATAATCGGGGCGTCGATACCCGCCTTTACGCAAGCATCGCGGAAACGGAAGAATGTGTCCGCTTCAAAAAAGAATTGGGTAATGGCCGATGTCGCGCCCGCGTCGATCTTGCGTTTGAGAAAAGCGATATCAGCCGCTTGATCTGCGGCATCTGGATGCTTTTCAGGGTAGGCACCGACGCGGATGTTGAAATCCCCCGTATCAGCGAGGGCCGCGATCAAATCTACCGAACTGGCAAAGCCTTCGGGGTGGGGTACGAAGTTGCTCGCGCCATTGGGTGCATCACCACGCAGGGCCACGATGTCGCGGACGCCGGCGGCTGCGTAGCTTTCTGCGATCGCCAGTGTTTCTGCCTTTGTGGCGTCAACGCAAGTCAGGTGCGCTGCGACATTCAGGCCGCTGGTCTTGTTGATCGCCGTGACCGCTTCGTGCGTCAGTTTGCGTGTCGTGCCACCGGCGCCGTAGGTCACAGAGACAAAGGTCGGATCAAGCGGGGCCAGCGTGTTGACGCAATCCCACAGGCGGAATGCGCCTTCCAGATTTTTGGGCGGGAAAAATTCGAATGATACGGTTGGGGTAGTCATATTGGCACCTCTTGCTTGCTAAGCATGTGTGCTGCCTTTAATGAGATGAAGCAAATTCATAAAACTCACTAAGGTAATGAGGATCTTTCACATATGCATATCGAGTTCCGGCATCTGCGGACGATCAAAGCCATCCATGACACAGGCGGGCTGGCACGTGCGGCGGATCAATTGAATATCACCCAGTCTGCGCTGTCCCATCAGATCAAAGGGATCGAGGATCAGGCCGGAGTGGAACTTTTTGTGCGGCGTTCCAAACCGCTCAAACTGTCGGCTGCCGGATTGCGGATGCTCGCCGCCGCCGAAACAATCCTGCCGCAAGTTGCCGCGCTGGAAGCCGAGTTCTCAGGTATCGTGGCCGGTAAGTCGGGCCGCCTGCATATCGCGATCGAATGCCATGCCTGTTTCGAATGGTTATTCCCTGTGCTCGAACAGTTCCGCAAGGCTTGGCCCGATGTCGATGTCGATATCCGCCCCGGACTGGCATTTGACGCGCTGCCAGCCTTACGCAAAGAAGAAGTGGATCTTGTGGTGTCGTCCGATCCCGAAGATCTGCCAGAGACTGACTTTACGCCGCTCTTTGACTATGAACCGGTGTTTGTGGCCTCGTC
>CBDTYC010000058.1:0-11649 GCA_965364495.1 uncultured Yoonia sp.
TGTCTCTGGATGCATTTCCCAAGCTATCCGGATGGTTTGACCTTTTGCAGGCCCGCCCCGCCTTTCGCAAATCATTGCCCGACAAACAGTGGCTTTATGCAAAACCTTTTTACCCACCGTGGCCGGTGCAGGTATGATTCGTCCCAGGACTGACACAGTGCCGCCTAGATCCAAAAGGGTTCGCCACGGGGGCGTCAAAAACAAAGGAAAGGATGTTTCGTGAGCCGCTTTGTGAACATTCACGAGGTTGGGCCCCGCGACGGGTTACAAAACGAAGCGCGGGTTATTCCCCTTGCCCAGAAGGTTGCGTTGATCAGAATGCTTGCGCGCTCCGGGTTACGCGATATCGAGATTGGCAGTTTTGTCAGCCCGCGCTGGGTACCGCAGATGGCCAACACCGATCAGTTGATGGCGCGATTGCCTTTGGTCGCCGGTGTGACCTATGCGGTGCTTGTGCCGAATATGCGCGGCTGGCAAGCGTTCTCTGCTGCGCTTGGGCATAGGACCAATTTCGAGATTGCAGTCTTCATTTCGGCCTCCGAGGGGTTTTCGCAAAGCAACCTGAACTGCTCGATTGCACAGTCTGTCGCGAATCTGGCCCCTGTTGTTGATGCCGCGTTAAAGGCTGGTGTGGGCATGCGTGGCTATGTTTCTTGCGCGACGGATTGCCCGTTTGATGGCCTGACACCGCCCGCGCAGGTCGCTGACGCAGTAGGGATGCTGCGCGATCTTGTGCTGATGCCAGTGTCATTGGGTGACACGCTGGGCAATGGCACACCAGAGCGGGTCACGCGGATGCTGGAGGCGGTGCTAGAGGTCGCGCCAGCAGCGGAACTCGCCGGTCATTTCCATGATACCGGTGGGCGCGCCTTGGCAAATATCGAAGCGGCGCTTGATCTGGGATTGCGCGCTTTTGACAGTGCGGTCGGGGGTTTGGGTGGCTGTCCTTATGCGCCCGGTGCACCTGGAAATGTCGCGACCGAGGCTGTTTTGGAACTGATGCACCGGTTGGGTTATGAAACGGGCGTTGATCCGGACGTGATCGCGCAAGCCGCAAAGCTGGCAAAGGAAATGCGATGATTGATCTGGTGGTGGACGGGCGTGGTGTTGCGACACTGACGCTGAACCGTCCTGAAAAGCACAATGCATTGTCGCAGGCCCTGATTGACACGATGCAGGTCACCGTCGATCAGATAGCGGCACGTCGTGACATTCGCGTGGTCGTGTTAACCGGCGTTGGGGCCAGTTTCTGTGCCGGGGGCGATTTGGGCTGGATGCAAGACCAGATGGCTGGCGATCTTGCGATGAAGCGGGCCGCGGCGCAATCGCTGGCGGATCTTCTGGGCGCGCTGAACACCTTGCCGCAACCTGTTATCGGACGCCTGCAAGGCAATGCCTTTGGAGGCGGTGTCGGATTGGCTTGCGTCTGCGACATCGTCATCGCGGTAGATCACGCCAAATTCGGGCTGACAGAAACCAAACTTGGCTTGGTGCCTGCAACAATCGGCCCTTACGTGCTTGCCCGCATGGGCGAGGCTTTCGCACGACGTGTCTTGATGTCTTCACGCATATTTAACGCGCAGGACGCTATAAGTCTGGGAATAGTTGCGCAGGCGGTGCCTGTCTCTGATCTTGATGCCGCGATCGAGGTCGAAGTTGCCGCCTACCTGCAATGCGCCCCCGGTGCAATGGCGGCCGCCAAAGCCTATGCCCGCAGTTTGGGTCCGGTCATCGACGAATCAACGATCCAACGCTCGATTGACGCGTTGATCACACAATGGAGCGGGAATGAGGCGAAAGAAGGCATTTCTGCCTTTTTTGCCAAGCGAAAGCCAAGTTGGGCGCCGTAAACAAAGGATAAACGTCAGAATTCTGTCTCACTTCTGACTGATTCAAGGGGTCTTCTGGGAAGTGAACGAGGAGATCGAAATGTCTTTTGCTTGGCCAACCACACAACAGGTTTTGTACCGTATCATGCGGTTGCGTCGTTTGATTGCCTTTACTGTGGTGATTCCGATGGCGGTGGTGATGTCCATCGCATGGATGGACCCGGCGGCCCTGTCAGCGGCCAATGCAACGATTGCTTCTTTGGGGATCGCGGCGCTGGTCGTCGGACATGTTGTTCTGTTTCCGAATGTCACGCTTGAAACGATCGCTTTGTCTTTGTCCGCGACGTTTCTGGTTATTTTGATGCCTTTGATCAAAGTCCTGTCGCTCTGGGCCCCTGTTGAGCAGGCAAGCGGTGCATTCGTGATCCTGCTTGGCTTCGCCGTGGCTGTGATGGGCGTCGCGATGGCGCTTTTCCAGATTATCCTTAGCGTGCTGGTTTACGCGGGGCCATCCGTGCGCAAGACGATGAATACTTCGATGTTTGTGCCATGCTCACCTGCGGTTGCTTTGCAGCAGTTCGCACTGCGCCCGCAATCGCGCCGCGGACGCGTGTTGACCGGACCTGTTGACGAAAACGGTTTTTTTGATGTGGCTGTGGCCGTGTCCGGGTTTTCCGACGGCGAAGGTATCTATGCGCCGCAAGTGGTCAAGCTTGACGCAAAGGTTCTAAGCTCCTCGGATAACAGCCATGATGTGATGATGGTTCTACGCAACGGTTCCGTGACCGTGACGTCGCAGAAATTTGTTCCAGCCAAGAATGGTTGCGAAGTTCAGGTTGTCGATTTGCCCGGTGATTTTACGGTCGGGATGCATGCCCTGTTCTGGTTGACAGACCAACAAGCGGACAATTTGACCGAAACGGCCGATAGCCTGATCGGGCAGGTGGGCCGGACCAATGGCGTGGCGCATAACGTGTCGCTGATGTCCGTTGCTGGCACAATCCTTTCGCCACGTGCACCTGTTTCGAACAGCGCCGAGTAATTCCAGAAAATTGATACCCTACGACACTACGCTTGGTTGACCCTATGCGGTGGCAACGGTATGCAACAGGCAGCCAACATACGGCGTGCCTTTCGGGGTGTGTCGAACTGAGAGGAACACCCCTTGCAGGAAATGCTTTTAGAATACCTGCCGATCATGATTTTTCTGGGGCTAGCCATTGCGCTGGGCCTGATCTTGATCATCGCAGCCGCAATTGTTGCGGTCCGCAACCCTGACCCTGAAAAAGTATCCGCTTACGAATGCGGATTTAACGCTTTCGACGATGCACGGATGAAATTTGACGTGCGGTTCTATCTGGTTGCGATCCTGTTCATCATTTTTGACCTTGAAGTCGCGTTCCTGTTTCCATGGGCCGTCGCATTTCAGGACGTCAGCATGGTCGGCTTTTGGTCGATGATGGTGTTCTTGGGCGTACTGACCATCGGCTTTGCTTACGAATGGAAGAAAGGGGCGCTCGAATGGGAGTGATGACTGGAACCGCCGTGGGTGCCGACAAGGAACATGGCGCACAGCTGATTAATTCGGAATTGCAGGACAAGGGTTTCCTTGTCACCTCGACGGCCGACATCATCAACTGGGCGCGGACCGGTTCGCTGCACTGGATGACATTTGGTCTGGCCTGTTGTGCGGTCGAAATGATGCACACGTCCATGCCGCGTTATGATCTCGAGCGTTTTGGCACCGCGCCGCGCGCGTCGCCACGTCAGTCTGACCTGATGATCGTTGCGGGGACACTGACCAACAAAATGGCTCCTGCTTTGCGCAAGGTCTATGACCAGATGCCAGAGCCGCGCTATGTGATTTCAATGGGGTCTTGTGCGAATGGCGGTGGATACTACCACTACAGCTATTCCGTCGTGCGTGGCTGTGACCGGATCGTACCGGTCGATATCTATGTCCCGGGCTGCCCTCCGACTGCCGAAGCGCTGCTTTACGGCATTCTGCAGCTTCAACGTAAGATGCGCCGTACCGGCACGATCGTACGCTAGAAAAGATGATCCTGCGCGAAGGCGCGTGAAAGGAATGATGATGACTGAAGCCCTGCAAGAACTTGGCACGCATCTGGAACTCAAGCGGACTGATTGTGTGCTTTCTTGGGACGTGGCGCATGATGAATTGACGGTGACAATCGCACCGTCTTCATTGGTGAGCTTTGTAGAATTCCTAAAGACAGATACGGCCTGCAAATTCTCGTCGCTGGTTGATATTACTGCCGTTGATTACCCGACGCGCGCCAAGCGATTTGACGTGATCTACCATTTCCTGAGCATGTATCAGAACCACCGCATTCGCCTGCGTGTTCAGATTCGCGAAGAAGAGATGCTGCCGTCGATTTTGCCCGTACATCCATCCGCCAACTGGTTCGAACGTGAAGTCTTTGATATGTTCGGCATTCTATTCACGGGCCACCCTGATTTGCGCCGTATCCTGACTGACTATGGTTTCCGTGGCTATCCTTTGCGCAAGGATTTCCCGACCACAGGTTACACCGAAGTGCGTTACGACGAAGTTCAAAAGCGCGTTGTCTATGAGCCGGTCAGCTTGGTGCAAGAGTATCGCCAGTTCGATTTTATGTCACCTTGGGAAGGGGCACAGTACATCCTGCCCGGTGACGAGAAGAAAGCAGAGAAGGCTGGCTGATGGCAGCTCCTGTGCTTCTTTATTGTGTCGGCGCGACCAAGGCGGGCACATCATGGCTTTATCGCTATTTGCACGATCATCCCGATTGCGCGATGCCTGCCGTGAAAGAAGCCCATTATTGGGACACGTTCGATGCCGACCGTCTGGAAAAACAACTTGTGTTCTTTCGGGTGCGTTTGCGCGAAATGCGTGATGCAAAGACCGATGCGGCGGACGCCGGGCGCGGCTGGCAGGTCGAAAACCTTGATCGTCGCATCAACGAGATGAAAGCACTTGTCGCAACTCTGGAATCCGACCGTACCGGTGATGCCACTTACCTTGAGTGGATGTCGCAAGGGCGCATGGAAGGGCGGGTAGTTGGTGACATGACCCCCAATTATGCGACCCTTAGCGACGAGGTGATTGCCCGCATGCGCGACGCAGCACCGGCATCCAAGTTTATCTTTCTGATCCGTGACCCGTTGGATCGCCTTTGGTCGCACATCCGTATGCAGGCCCGCCGCCAACGGCAGGCGCATGAAATCTACGAGAAGAAGTCAAATAATATTCTCTACCGGATGCTGAACCGTGGTCAGGAAACACATATTCTAGAGCGGGGCGACTACCCCAAGATCATTCGCAAATTGCGCCGTTTGATCCCCGAAGGGCGGTTGTTGATCCAGTTTGCCGAGGATCTTTTTACGCCCCAAGGACTAAAGCAGGTTTGCGATTTCCTTGGTATCGCGACCGTGACGCCCCAAGTCCAGCAACCCGTCCACGAAGGACCAGAGGTTGTTATGTTGGCAAAGCTGCGTCCGCGTGCGTTGGGGCTATTGAATGAACAGTATGAATGGGTGGCCCGCAACATCGGGCCCCTGCCACAGCGGTGGCAAGACAATCAAGCGAGGGCTTAAGCCATGATGGACGGCGATATCCGTGTGAATACATATGATGACGGGTCAACTGATGCTGCGACTGACGAACAGCAGATCAGAAACTTTAACATCAACTTTGGCCCGCAACATCCGGCCGCCCATGGCGTTTTGCGTCTGGTGCTAGAGCTTGACGGCGAAATTGTAGAGCGTTGCGATCCGCATATTGGCCTGCTGCACCGTGGCACCGAAAAGCTGATGGAATCGCGCACCTACTTGCAGAACCTGCCGTATCTGGATCGCCTCGATTATGTCGCCCCCATGAATCAGGAACACGCCTGGTGTCTGGCGATTGAAAAGCTGACCGGCACAGTGGTCCCGCGCCGCGCATCCCTGATCCGCGTGCTTTACTCTGAGATTGGCCGCATTCTAAGCCACCTTCTGAACGTGACGACCCAGGCGATGGACGTGGGTGCACTGACCCCGCCGCTATGGGGTTTTGAAGAGCGTGAAAAGCTGATGGTGTTCTATGAACGTGCCTGTGGTGCGCGTCTGCACGCCGCATATTTCCGCCCCGGGGGTGTTCATCAGGACCTGCCCGATGCGTTGGTCGAAGACATCGACACGTGGGCCGTGGAATTCCCAAAGGTGTTGGATGATATTGACGGGCTTCTGACTGAAAACCGGATTTTCAAACAGCGCAACGCAAATATCGGCATCGTCACCGAGAATGACATTCAGGAATGGGGTTTTTCCGGTGTTATGGTCCGCGGCTCTGGCCTTGCTTGGGATTTGCGCCGCTCGCAGCCTTATGAATGCTATGATGAGTTCGAATTCCAGATTCCCGTAGGCAAGAACGGCGACTGCTATGACCGCTACCTCTGCCGTATGGAGGAAATGCGCCAGTCCACATCAATCATCCGTCAGGCCTGTGAAAAGCTGCGCCATGAAAAGGGCGATGTAATGGCGCGCGGCAAGATGACCCCGCCAACACGCGGTGAGATGAAAACCTCGATGGAGGCGTTGATCCACCACTTCAAACTTTATACCGAAGGCTTCCATGTGCCCGCGGGCGAGGTTTACGCGGCCGTCGAAGCCCCCAAAGGCGAGTTTGGCGTGTTTTTGGTTGCTGATGGTACAAACCAGCCTTACCGCGCCAAATTGCGCGCACCGGGCTATCTGCACCTGCAGGCGATGGACTATATTTGCAAAGGTCACCAGTTGGCCGATGTCAGCGCGATTATCGGAACGATGGACGTGGTATTCGGAGAGATTGACCGATGACGATGGGTGATATTCTTCTTGGACTACTTGTTGCATTCGGCTTTTTTGTTTCGGCAGGGGTGTCGCGCGTATTCCGTCGCACAATGTCGGGGGTGATTATTGGTGGCGTTGTCGGCATTGCCGTTTCTGTCTCCATCCTGTTTTACGGGCTAAGCGATGTGTTTGCGGTTGCGCAGACCAGCGTTGAGAATTGAAGTTGAAAGCAGACGCATGATCCGCAAACTCGCTCTTTTGTGCTTTGTTGGCGCGACCGCTTGTTCGGTGGCGCCGCCAATCATTTTTCCGACGCCACAGGCAACACCGGCACCTGTTCCGCAGGTTATGCCGCAGTCAGCAAAACAACGGTTTATCAACGCTGCTGCCGCGAATGGCTGCATCGTGAACGAAACAAACTCAGCTACAATTCTTGCAAGTGCGACGCTGTCTGTTGATGACCTCGCGCGCGTGATGAGCGAACTTCGCGCAGAGGGCGGCGGCCAGATCGCGGCCGACGGCAGGTCGTTCCGCGTGACAACGGGCGCTTGTGCGTAATGACTATGGGCTTGTCTGACACCACGCGTGTGGTAGTGGATAGGCATAATTTTGGCGGGTTTGCGCCCGCTGTTGACTTGGCGCTTAAGTCGGCGCCTGTGATGATGACCGGAATGATCTAATGCTACGCAGGCTTTACCACGACCAACCCGAAACATTCGCATTCACACCTGACAACCTGAAATGGGCGCAGGCGCAAATGAAAAAGTTCCCTGAAGGTCGCCAGGCGTCTGCGATCATTCCGATCTTGTGGCGCGCACAAGAACAAGAGGGTTGGCTGACCCGTCCTGCAATCGAATACGTCGCACAGATGCTGGACCTTGCGTATATCCGCGCGCTTGAAGTGGCATCGTTCTATTTCATGTTCCAACTGCAGCCCGTCGGTTCGGTCGCGCATATTCAGGTTTGCGGCACGTTGTCTTGCATGATTTGCGGTGCCGAGGATCTGATTGGTGTCTGCAAAGACAAGATTGCTGACAAAGCACACGCGCTGTCTGCTGATGGCAAATTTTCATGGGAAGAGGTGGAATGCCTTGGGTCTTGTGCCAATGCGCCGATGGCGCAGATCGGCAAGGACTATTACGAAGACCTGACCGCCGCGCGGCTAGGTGAAATCATTGACGAACTGGCAGCTGGCCGTGTTCCGACGCCGGGTCCTCAGAATGGCCGGTTTGCAGCAGAGCCTTTGAAGGGTCTGACCAGTCTGCGTGACTATGACAGCGGCAAGACCAAGTACAACGCCAGCGCACAGCTTGCTGTGGATATCGGTGATACGGTCAAGCGGATCGACGGGACCGAAGTGCCACTGCTGACCCCTTGGATCAAAGACGCAAAAGCAGCGCCTGCGCCAAAGGCGGCAGCCTCCAAAGCCAAGGCAGCCGAACCGGCAGCAGATAAACCCGCTGACGAAACAGGTGTTACAAAACAACAGGCCGTGGCAAAATCAAAGGCCAAACCGGCAGGCAAGTCCAATCCCGCAGTAGCAGAGGAAGCACAGCCCGAAACGCTGTCTGCACCTCGTGATGGCGGTGCCGATGATCTCAAGCAGATCAGCGGTGTCGGACCAAAGCTCGAAGGTGTGCTGAACGAGCTTGGTTTCTGGCATTTCGACCAGATTGCAAAATGGACAGAGGCAGAGATTGCCTGGGTTGATAGCCGGTTGAAGTTCAAGGGCCGGATCATCCGTGACGACTGGATGACGCAGGCAGCAGAACTTGAGAAGGCAAAGTAGACGCTTTGAATTTGGGCAGAGCCTGCCATGACTGTCGGTTCGACTGGTCATGGCGCGGTATTTCTTTACGGTAAGGTTGAATTTCGGGTAGATGTGATCTGCAACGCGCAACTGGGTCAGATGGACGAAAAAGTGACGTAGACCGGCAAGGCTGCATCACGCGGTCACCTGAGGGAGAGTGACAACTATGAAAGATACTGCACCGATTAGTCAGGGCATCATCGCCGTTGCCGCTTTGTTCGCAATCATTGCCGCTGGCGTGGCCTTTGTGCTTTTTGATTTTTCACCGTTCGCATCTGTCGTTATCGGCGGCGTGGTCGGCGTGATCGGAGCAATAGCCTTGGCACTTGGTTGGCGAGAACCGCAAGCTGGCCCATCCAACGCACCTGCACCGACGTCAAAGCCTGCAGCGGCCCAGCCTAAGGCAAAAGCCGCCGCACCTGCGGCAAATGCGGATGGCACCCCTCAGTTCCTCAGCGCCGCTCGCGAGGGCGGCCCTGATGATCTTAAGCAGATCAAAGGTGTTGGTCCGAAACTGGAAAAGACACTGCATGAGATGGGCCTGTTCCATTTTGACCAGATCGCAGGTTGGGGCCCGAAAGAGCTGGCATGGATGGACGAAAATCTTGCTGGCTTCAAGGGGCGTGCATCGCGTGACGAATGGGTCGCGCAAGCCAAGACGCTTGCCGGCGGCGGCGATACGGACTTCTCTAAAAAAGTTGAAAAGGGCGGCGTTTACTAAACGACGCAATGCAGATGGCGCACCACGGAAAGACAAATCAGGGACAGGCAGGACAACGCGTCGCGTTGTACGTGGCTGGAACTGGTGTTTTCTGGATCATGGCAATTTTGCTCGGGGCGGAATACAACTGGTCCACCCGCGTCAGGGCGCTTTTTGATCTTGCAGCGCTGGCCGGTTTCGGGTTTGCCCTATGGCAGACATTTCAATTGTGGCGCGTGCGCCAAAACGACAAAAAGCTGCGCGTTAGCCAGCACGACAAGGGCGATACCTGATGCTCAAAGATGAGAACCGGATTTTCACGAACCTTTACGGGATGCACGACCGCACGCTGAAAGGCGCGCAGACACGTGGCCATTGGGATGGCACGGGGGCGATCATCAAGAAAGGTCGCGACTGGATTATCAATGAAATGAAGGCCTCTGGCCTGCGTGGACGTGGTGGTGCGGGTTTCCCGACGGGCCTCAAGTGGTCATTCATGCCCAAAGAAAGCGACGGGCGTCCGGCGTATCTGGTGGTGAACGCCGACGAATCAGAGCCTGGCACATGCAAAGACCGCGAGATCATGCGCCATGATCCGCACACGTTGATCGAAGGTTGCCTGATTGCCAGCTTCGCGATGAATGCAAACGCCTGCTATATCTACATTCGCGGTGAATATATCCGCGAGAAAGAGGCGCTGCAGGCTGCGATTGACGAATGCTATGCGGCCGGGCTGGTGGGAAAGAACGCCGCCAAATCCGGTTGGGACTTTGATATCTACCTGACCCACGGGGCAGGTGCGTATATCTGCGGCGAAGAAACCGCACTTCTGGAAAGCCTTGAAGGCAAAAAGGGCATGCCACGCATGAAGCCGCCATTCCCTGCGGGTGCAGGTCTTTATGGATGCCCGACGACTGTGAACAACGTCGAATCAATTGCTGTCGTGCCGACGATTTTGCGCCGTGGTGGTGGCTGGTTCGCGGGCATGGGCCGTCCGAACAATGCAGGCACCAAGCTTTTTGCGATTTCCGGCCACGTGAACAACCCCTGTGTCGTCGAAGAAGAGATGTCGATTTCTTTCGAAGAACTGATCGACAAGCACTGTGGCGGGATTCGCGGTGGTTGGGATAACCTCAAGGCGGTTATTCCGGGTGGATCGTCTGTGCCATGTGTGCGCGGTGAGAACATGCGTGACGCGGTGATGGATTTTGACGCGCTGAAAGAAAAAGGCTCGTCGCTTGGTACCGCTGCTGTGATCGTCATGGATAACTCGACCGATATGATCAAAGCGATCTGGCGTCTGTCCAAGTTCTACAAGCACGAAAGCTGCGGCCAGTGTACACCTTGTCGCGAGGGCACAGGCTGGATGATGCGCGTGATGGCGCGTCTGGTCGAAGGCAACGCATCTGTCGAAGAGATCGATATGCTGCTCGACGTGACAAAACAGGTCGAAGGCCATACAATCTGCGCATTGGGTGACGCGGCCGCTTGGCCAATCCAAGGTCTGATCAAGAACTTCCGCGACGAGATCGAAGACCGCATCAAAAGTAAACGCATTGCAGGGATGGCAGCAGAATGATGACACGGGGATTGATTGTAGGTGCGGTTCTGGCGATGGCTGCATGTTCGACAACAGGTGCGGCGCGGTCCTTTGACGATCCGGTCGTGCAAAAGCTGTTCACCCAGTCGACCCCGATGTATTACGCCGACCTGAGCCTTGCCAACCAGATCTCGCAAAGCTGCGCGCGCTATAATTATGATGCCGCACTTGATCTTGAGTTGAACGAGGCGCGCAACGAAGTCGGTCGCGGTTCGCTTTCGGCGATTTCACAGCGTGACGCGATCGATATCGAAACAGACGTTGCCAAACGTAGTTTTCAGGCCCGCAACAACGTTGAGATCGGCGTTGACGATCTTTGTGCGGCAGGCGATGCGGAAACGCTCGCGGGATCTGCGCTCAGTGCGTTGTTGATTCCCGTATAAGAAGCGCGTCGATATGCGAAGAATCCTAGATGGGGCTGCGAGTTTTTGCGCAGCCCTTTTTGCATTTTCGGTCACGGGTGTGCCAGTTTGGTACACGGTCGTTGCCTTGCGTGCCGGGCTTGCGCCGGTCTGGGTTTATGGTTTTGTGGTTGCCCTTGCGGCAATCGGGCTGATCTTGGGCTTTGCTTTCTTGCGCAAAGGCTTTGATGGCATTGCCCCGACGCGGCAGAGGCGGCGCTCTTGACCGGTCGCGTCTGGTCCAAGGCCGGATTTGAGGACCGATAGTGCATCTGGCCGAGTTCAATTTTGGCACTTTGGCTTATCCTTGGGGTGATCCGCGGATAGCGGGCATCTGGTCTGCTGGTGGGTGTTGGAAGGCAGCAGGCCAACCGTCACAGAGGCGATGGCGCGATGGCGCGCGCTCCAAAATCACGGGCCGAGCGAATGGACCATTGGCGTCATGCAATTAAAGGCTTTGGGGTTGGGCAGTCCTGCGCCGACACAATGATGACATC
>CBDTYC010000059.1:0-11628 GCA_965364495.1 uncultured Yoonia sp.
GGATCTCCAGCGCTGCTTCGGCGAGGCGAAGCGCTGCGGTTTCTTCGTCGCCGTCCGAGACCAGCCACGCTCCGCGCAGATAGCGTCCAGCATACTTCAGGTTTGTCTCTGCATCCAGAAGTCCATCAGCCGATCCGCGAAAGCCCATAGATCGCGCTGTTTGGGGCAGGATTTGCATCAAGCCATAGTACGGTCCGTTACGGGCGCTTGGATTATGCGTGCTTTCACGTACGATCACGCGGTGCAGTAGGGTCACCGGGATGTCGTGGATATCTGCGTACCTGTTGATCAGCCGCCGCAAACGAGGCGTTTCATTAGGGTAGAGCGGGATGTCGTCGATGCGACGGGCACGGCTGGTGCGACCGATAACAGAGCCGTCGTCACTGTTACGCTGCCCGCAAGCAGCCAAAGCACCCAGTGCGATCATCAAGAAATAGCGGCGGTTGGACATGTTCAATGCTCGTTTGTTGGCGCACCTGAATTGTGCGGAAGCGTACACTTATCCCGAAGGCATAAACCAGTGTTTCCAAATGAAGGCTAGCAGACAATTCAAACGGTTCTGCCTGACGATGCCAGGCAAAGGGTGTATCATAATATTATATTTTAATAACAATCGCTTAAAGGTTATGGTGCCCAGCGCAAGAAATTGCCGATCATTCGCAATCCGGCGGATTGGCTTTTCTCGGGATGGAACTGCGCACCGATCATCGTGTCGCGGCCGATCACTGCAGTAATGTCGCCACCATAATCCACATGTGCCAGGCGATGGATCGGATTGCTGACCGTCATCGCATACGAGTGCACAAAGTAGGCATGATCACCTGTATCAATCCCGTCAAGCACGGGATGCGGACGATCAATAACCAGATCGTTCCACCCCATATGTGGCACCTTCAGGGCCGGATCAGAGGGCGTAATTTTGCGAATATCGCCTGCCACCCAATCAAATCCGGCAGTGGGTTCGTATTCATGGCCCATCGTGGCCATCATCTGCATGCCGACACAAATGCCAAAGAATGGCCGCGCGCGGACTGTCACGGCTTCGACGATGGCCTCGGCCAATCCGGTGCGTGCAAAGAGTTCCGCGCGGCAATGCGGAAATGCGCCGTCGCCCGGCAGAACAATCCGGTCCGCACGGGCCACAACGTCAGGATCAGAGGTCACGACGATGGGGCCGGCGCCGACCTCAGCCGCCATGCGTTCAAAGGCTTTTTGGGCCGAATGCAGATTGCCGCTGTCATAATCGACAAGTGCCGTGGTCATAGGCTGCCCTTGGTCGAGGGGATCGCGTCAGCCTTGCGCGGGTCGGTTTCGACTGCCTCGCGCAACGCGCGGGCTACGGCTTTGAACGCGGCCTCGGTGATGTGGTGTGCGTTAAAGCCGTGCTGCTTGTCAATGTGCAAGGTGATACCGCCATGCGTGCTTAGCGCCTGAAAAAACTCGCGGACCAACTCGGTGTCGAACGTGCCGATCTTGCCAAAGGGCAGATCAAGATTGCAGATCAGGTAGGGCCGCGCTGACAGGTCCAGCGCACAGCGTACCTGTGCGTCGTCCATCGCAAGGTGGCAGCTGCCATAGCGATTGATGCCACGCTTGTCACCCAGCGCCTGTGTGAGGGCCTGACCAAGGGCAATGCCTACGTCTTCCACGGTGTGGTGGTCATCAATATGCAGATCGCCAGTCGCGCGGACGGTCATGTCAATCAACGCATGCCGCGACAATTGATCCAGCATGTGGTCAAAAAATCCGACGCCGGTTTGATTGTCATATTTGCCGGTCCCATCAAGATTGATGGTAACAGAAATATCCGTTTCTGCTGTCTTGCGTGTGATTGTCGCTGTGCGCATCGCTATCGCCCTTTGGTTTTGTCACTGCTCTATAGGGCCAACAGGGGCAGGGGCCAAGCCTGCGTGAAAAATCTTGAAGTGTTTCAGCAAAATTTAAGAGTTCGACGCCTAAGCTCGTCTCAGCTGCTCATATATCAGGAGAATCCGATGAAAGCTCTTATCTTGCAAGAAGACTCCGACGCTGCCTGTGCCACGTCGCGTGTACTGATCGACAAGGGATTTCAAATCCTTTGTGTGGAAACGCTGGCTGTTGCGCACGCTCTGATCCGCGTCGATACTATCGACCTGCTTGTGATGGATGAACGGTTTGATGGGCAGCTGACCCATTCAATCGCACTGTCGGGCGAACGGCGCAGTCCTTACCTGAGCGTGATTATGCTAACTGATCGCCACGGGTCCGAAACGGATGAACTCTATGATCTGATCCCTTGCCTTTATGCATTGGCAGGGACGGGGACAGCACCGCCTGTTCTGGGTCAGTTGGCAATGTCGGCTGTCAGCAACGTCGAAGAAGCAACAGCGCGCGTGAACCGTCGCCTTGCTGCTGAAAAGGAAGAAGCGAAAAAAGAAAACAGAATTCTGTCCGACATGATTGATTGGGACGTTGAACCATCCTGCGCTGATGTCGCAATTGCTGCGCCGGCACTGTCCGAGATTGCGGCCACTCATACGGCGACGCCGCTGGAAAAAGTGGAAGATCTGGTAAGGGCGCGCATTTCCGCGATTCTACGCGACCAGTCACTCGGCGCTTTTTCATCGGATCATGCTGCATCAAGCCCTGCATTAGTCTAGGCCTTCAAACATCCCGGAAATGCCAAAGGGCCGCAGCGTGAACTGCGGCCCTTTGGCATTTTACGAAATGGAGCGGGCGAAGAGATTCGAACTCTCGACCCTAACCTTGGCAAGGTTATGCTCTACCCCTGAGCTACGCCCGCAACCGTTTCGTGAGGCGTGATCTATAAACACTCGCTGGGTGTTGCAAGACCAAAATCACACTTCGCGATAGTTTTTATCGAACAAGCGATTTGTTTTCAATCATGGGCGTCGTATCCGCCAAAAATGCGCACATTGGCTAGTCCGACATCCACGCTATGGACGACCACACCGTCGACGGACCATAGGACACACCCGTAAGCGCCCGGTTCGTTTGATGACAGGTGCGAATTTGGCTGGACAAGATCCAATACCCCTTGATGACAAGGGCTCTTGAACATGCTCCACGGTACGCCGCGCGCACTGCCTGACATCGTCCGGTGGATATGGCCGCAGATCAGATGCACCCGACCATGACGGGCCAGCATGTCCAAAAAGGCTGCGCCCTCGGTCAATGCAATGCGGTCCATCCCGATAATGCCGGTTTCAAAAGGCGGGTGATGAATGCAGACGATAGCATGCCGCCCTTCGCGCGTGGCAAGGGCGTCCTCAAGGAAGGCGCTGCGCAGGTCACACAACCGCCCGGCATGATGGCCGTCCAGAAATGGTGGCCCATCCAGCGAATCGAGAGTAATTACCCGATGCTGCCCAACGTCGCGCCACTGCTGGATATGCCCGCTAGGCATTTGCGGTGCATCCGGAAAATTCCGCAGGAATGCGTCACGGCGATCATGGTTTCCAAGCATCGGGATGACGGGAACTGGAACATCTGCCAACAAACGCGCCAGTTCGATATATTCCTCGTCGGTGCCATGGTGGGTCAGATCGCCCAAAAGGATCAGTGCCTCGGCGTCAGCGTGCGCTGTGATTGCCGCATGAAGTGCATCGGCACACCGCTGGCTCGGCGACAGCCCTATGATCGTCTCGCCGGGGGCGCAGATGTGCAGATCGCTAAGAAAAAGCAGTTTCTGCACAGATGCGCCCCCTAATGACAGCGTGCCGTCACTTTTCCGGCTATTCCAGTTCGACCAGCAAATCCTTGGCGTCGATTTGGCCGCCTGCTTGCACGTGAACGGCTTTGACCACCGCGTCGCGTTCGGCGTGAATACCGGTTTCCATCTTCATCGCTTCGATCGTCAGCAACAGGTCGCCTTTTTTCACGGTCTTTCCAGGAGCGGCAGCAACTGTCGCTACAACACCTGGCATCGGCGCACCGATGTGGTTGGCGTTGCCCGCCTCAGCCTTGGGCCGTGAAATTTTCTCGGCGGCGGCAAGCCGGTTCAATACACGAATCGTCCGTGGTTGGCCGTTGAGTTCGAAGAAGACTTTGACCTCGCCGTCCTCGTTCATTTCAGCGACGGCCTGCATGCGGATTTCCAGCGTCTTGCCGGGGTCGATTTCCGCCGCGATTTCCTCGCCTGGTTCCATGCCGTAGAAGAATGTGCGGGTCGGAAGGGTCCGCACCGGCCCATAGGTCCGGTGGCGACCAGCGTAGTCAAGGAATACCTTGGGGTACATCAGATAGCCGTTCAGGTCTTCGTCGTCGACGGTTTTGCCTTCCATCTGCGCAGAAAGGTCCGCGCGTGCGGCCTCCAGATCGACGGGCGGCAGCAAAGCACCCGGGCGGTCGCTAATCGGTTTGTCACCTTTGAGCACCTTTTTCTGGATCGCTTTCGGCCATCCACCGGGGGGTTGCCCCAAATCACCGTGCAGCATCTCGACGACGCTGTCCGGAAAGACCACATCGACGGCAGGGTCTTCGACCTGCGCACGTGTCAGGTTCTGGCTGACCATCATCAGTGCCATGTCGCCAACAACCTTGGACGACGGTGTAACCTTGACGATATCACCGAACATCGCGTTCACGTCCGAATAGGTCTGCGCAACCTCGTGCCAGCGTTCCTCAAGTCCCAAGGACCGTGCCTGCGCCTTGAGGTTGGTGAACTGACCACCGGGCATTTCATGTAGATAAACCTCGGAGGCGGGCGCCTGCAGGCCGGATTCGAAGGCCGCATAGTGCGCACGCACCTGTTCAAAGTAATTACTGATCTCGCGGATCGCTGCGATATCCAGCCCCGTATCACGTTCGTCGCCGCGCAGGGCTTCGACAATCGACCCCAGTGTCGGCTGCGACGTGTTGCCTGACAATGCATCCATTGCAGCATCCACGCAGTCAACGCCAGCCGCAGAGGCAGCCAGAACAGTGGCAATCGCCGCGCCCGATGTGTCATGGGTATGAAAGTGGATTGGCAGATTTGTTTCTTGTTTCAGGGCTCTGATCAACACCGTCGCCGCAGCAGGTTTGAGCAGGCCAGCCATGTCTTTCAGGCCCAGCACATGCGCGCCTGCAGCTTCGAGTTCTTTGGCCATCCCGACGTAGTATTTCAGGTCGTATTTGGACCGGTTCGGGTCCAGCATGTCGCCTGTATAGCAGATTGTGCCTTCACAAACCTTTTCGGCCTTGATCACGGCGTCCATCGCGACGCGCATGTTCTCGACCCAGTTCAGGCTGTCGAAGACGCGAAACACATCCACACCGGATGTGGCGGCCTGCGCCACAAAGCTTTGCACGACATTGTCAGGATAATTGGTGTATCCAACCCCGTTCGATGCCCGCAATAGCATCTGCGTCATGATATTGGGCATTGCGGCCCGAATATCGCGCAAGCGCTGCCATGGGCATTCCTGCAAGAACCTGTAGGCCACGTCAAAAGTTGCGCCCCCCCAGCATTCAACGCTGAAAAGCTGGTTCATTTTGGTTGCATATGCGGGGGCCGCGTTGATCATATCGATCGAGCGCATGCGTGTCGCCAGCAAAGACTGGTGACCGTCGCGCATCGTGGTGTCGGTAATCAAAAGCTGCTTTTGATCACGCATCCAGTCGGCCACAGCCTCTGGTCCGAAGTCATCCAGAATATTGCGTGTACCCGGTGCAATGTCTGTTGTCGGCTTTACCGGAGGACGCGGAGGTCTGACATCTGCCGCCGGGCGCGGTCGACCTGCGGCCTCGGGATGGCCGTTTACGGTAATATCCGCAATATAGGTCAGAATCTTCGTCGCGCGGTCGCGGCGCTTGGAGAATTTGAAAAGGTCCGGCGTCTCGTCAATGAATTTCGTGTGATATTCATTGTTCAGGAAGGTCGGGTGTTTCAGCAGGTTTTCTACAAAAGCGATATTCGTCGACACGCCACGAATACGGAATTCGCGCAACGCGCGGTCCATCCGTGCAATCGCCATTTCTGGCGTTGGCGCACGCGCTGTCACCTTGGTCAGCAGACTGTCATAGTAGCGCGTGATCACGGCGCCGGAATAAGCGGTTCCGCCGTCAAGACGAATGCCCGGACCGGTGGCAGAGCGATACATCTGAATACGGCCGTAGTCGGGGATAAAGTTGTTCTGCGGGTCTTCGGTCGTCACACGACATTGCAGCGCGTGACCGTCCAGCTTGACGTCATATTGCGATGCGCAGCCTGTCGCTTCGACCAGTGATTTACCCTCGGCGATCAGGATCTGGGCGCGCACGATGTCGATGCCGGTGACCTCTTCGGTCACGGTGTGTTCGACCTGAACGCGCGGGTTCACTTCGATAAAGTAGAATTCGCCGCTGTCCATATCCATCAGGAATTCAACCGTACCGGCACATTCGTAGTTCACATGCTGGCAGATTTTCTTGCCCAGATTACATAGCTGTTCGCGCTGTGTCCCGGACAGATACGGGGCTGGCGCGCGTTCAACAACTTTCTGGTTCCGGCGCTGGACCGAACAGTCACGTTCCCACAGGGGATAGATCTGGCCGTGGCTGTCGCCCAAAATCTGCACTTCAACGTGACGTGCGCGCATGATCATCTTTTCCAGATAACCCTCGCCGTTGCCAAAGGCGGCTTCAGCCTCGCGGCGGCCTTCAAGGACTTTTTCTTCCAACTCATCTTCGGACATGATCGGGCGCATACCCCGTCCGCCGCCGCCCCAGGACGCCTTGAGCATAAGGGGATAGCCGACTTCTGCCGCTTCTTTTTTGATCGCCGCCATATCATCGCCCAGCACTTCAGTCGCGGGAATAACCGGTACATCAGCTGCGATGGCGACGCGGCGTGCGCTGGCCTTGTCGCCCAAGGAACGCATGGTTTCGGCTTTGGGGCCAATAAATGTGATTCCGTTGGCCGCGCAGGCATCCACAAAGTCCGGGTTTTCGGACAGCAAACCATAGCCGGGATGGATTGCGTCTGCGCCGGACATCTTGGCCACGCGGATGATTTCGTCGATGGACAGGTAGGCCGCGACCGGCCCGAGATTTTCGCCAATACGATATGCCTCGTCCGCTTTAAAGCGGTGCAAGCCTAGCTTGTCTTCTTCTGCGAAGACGGCGACCGTCTTTTTGCCCATTTCGTTTGCGGCGCGCATAATGCGGATCGCAATCTCGCCTCGGTTGGCAATGAGGATTTTCTTGAAGTCGGCCATAGTCAGTCCTTTCGCAGTTGCAGCATTCGTAAGCAGCAATTGACGTAACGTCTAGGGTTTTATGGAGCAGAGCGAAGTGTCGTTGGCAAATCTGCCAACGACCTGGCGCCAAGCTGCCCCATATTGCTGATCATATCCTGCCGCAGAATATCGAGGACGTGATGCGCCCCTTCGGCTCCCAGCGCGGCAAGGCCATAGTGGAACGCACGCCCCAACATGACAAAATCCGCGCCCAGCGCCAAGGCGCGGAGGATATCCAGACCCCCTTCGATCCCGCTGTCAAAGATGACGGGCAGGGTGGTTGCGGCGCGCACTGCGGGCAGGGCTTCGATGCTTGCTGGGCCGCCGTCGAACTGGCGACCTGCATGGTTGCTGACCCAAAGGGCATCAGCCCCTTCATCGGTCAATCGCGCTGCATCATCCGGGTTTCCGATGCCCTTGACGATCAATGGCCCGTCCCATGCGTCGCGCAAGGACTTGAAATAATCCCAATCTGGCGACGTCCGTAACAAATACCCGATATGCTGGTTCGAGGGCAGGGCGCTGCGGTTTTCTGAATAGCTTTCCATCAGGCGCAAACGCGGCATGCCTGTTTTGCGGATACCATTAAGCCATGCGGGGCATTGGGCCGCCTGAACTGCCAAGCGCGGCGTGAGTTTTGGCGGATTGGTTAGGCCGCCACGCGTTTGCCGCTCGCGTCGCGAGGCGACAGGCACGTCGACTGTCAAGACTATCGTATGAAAACCCGCATTCTTGGCCCGCTTAAGGATATCTGCGCGAATCTCTGGATCGCGAGGCGGGTACACCTGGAACCAGCCATGATCGCCAGCGTGCGGTCCTACGTCTTCGGGCAATTGGCTGGCCACGGTGGAGAGCGTGAAAGGAATGTTTTCGCGTGCCGCTGTCCGCGCGAGCATCTGTTCGGCGCCAGGCCAGATCAGGCCCGACATGCCGACGGGTGCGATCCCGATTGGCAACGGATGTGAATGGCCCATGAATGTTGTTGAAAGATCGGGGTCGAATTCCCCATGCAGGACCGAAGGGTTCAGAAGAACCTTGTCCAACATTGAACGGTTGCGGGCTTGCGTGGCCTCGACGCCGGTTGCGCTATCCAGATATTCCCAGACAAAATGCGGGATACGGGCGCGGGCGCGGGTTTTGAGGTCGGCAATTGCGGGGTAACGGCTATGAAGTGACATATGGGCACGCTATTGTGTGTGAAGTTACTTTAGCAATGCTGGAAATGGCCTGCCGTTTCAATTGAAAAGCATGTCGCGATGCGGGCCGAATGTGGCTGGAACAGACATGCCTGACGACATAGGTATCACGTATCAGATGTTTGAATTTGACCCTCGTTTGGTCACGCGACACAATGCACAAATGTGGATGTGCCACATGCGCACCCTTTGGCCGAAAGATGGAACGCTCTTATGAGATACGTAAAACCCGAGAGTTTTGAAGCCGCATCAGCAATCCTGAGCGCAGAGCAAGGGATCGCGCGCATTTTGACTGGCGGAACGGACGTGCTGGTCATGTTGAAAGCAGAAGTTGTCGAGCCTGACTTGATGGTCGATCTCAAGCATCTGCCGGGCATGCGCGATATCGTGTCCGAAGATGGGGGTTACCGGATCGGGGCGGCTGTCCCGAGTGCGCAGCTTGGTGAACATGCCGGTTTGAAAGCAATGTGGCCCGGTGTTGTCGAAGCTGCAGAACTGATCGGATCCACACAAGTGCAAAGCCGCGCCACCATGGTCGGCAATTTATGTACAGCCTCGCCCGCTGCAGATTCGGTGCCTGCAATGGTCACAGCCAATGCCATAGCGCGCGTTTTCGGCCCCGAAGGCATGCGTGATGTGATGGTTGCGGATATTCCGGTCGCACCGGGCAAGACGTCACTGGTTAAGGGCGAATTTATTACGTCGATCTATCTGCCAGCACGGTCACTGTCCGCGGCAGACGCCTATTTGCGCTTTATCCCGCGCACGGAAATGGACATCGCGGTATCTTCCGCTGCGGTCAGTCTGGAACTGGACGCAAACGGTACCGTGACAGCCGCCCGCGTTGCCCTTGGGGCCGTGGCACCCACTGTTCGTTTCGTGCCCGACGCAGGGGCCGCGCTGGTCGGCACGAAGCTGGACGACAGTTCTATCGCGGCATTGGTCGCCGCCGCCGAGGCCGCGTGTTCGCCGATCACGGACAAGCGTGGCACTATTGAATTTCGCACAAAGACGGCAGGTGTGCTGGCCAAACGGGCTGCACATATTGCTTATTCCCGCGCCGGAGGCACAACATGAAAATGATCCCAGTCGAGACCACAATCAACGGGGACCGGACAGAGTTTCTGTGCAACAGCGACGAAAGTCTGCTGGATGTGCTACGCGACCGTCTTGGCCTGACCGGCGCGAAAGAAGGCTGCGGCACTGGTGATTGCGGTGCATGTAGTGTGACGTTGAATGGGCGTTTGGTCTGTTCCTGTTTGGTGCTTGGGGTCGAAGTTGACGGAGCCGAAGTCGAAACCATCGAAGGCATGGCGGACGGTGAAACGCTACATCCGCTGCAACGCGTCTTTATCGAAGAGGCCGCACTGCAATGTGGTATCTGCACTCCGGGTATCTTGATTGCCGCCAAATCGCTTTTGGAAAGGAACCCCGATCCAACCGATCTCGAAGTACGCTATTGGCTTGCAGGCAACCTTTGCCGCTGCACCGGCTACGACAAAATCATCAAAGCGGTCCAAAAGGCCGCTGCTGAAATGAGGGCTGCGTAATATGGCATTGGATCATCAGGCAAAGCGCGATTTCAAGATTGTCGGCACAAGGGTCGCCCGCCCTGACGGCATCGACAAAGTAACAGGCAAGGCGGCATATGGCGCCGACATCACGGCCCCTGGCATGCTTTACGGGCGCATCTTGCGCAGTCCTCATGCGCATGCGCGGATCAAGTCAATCGATGTCTCCGATGCTGCCAGTGCGCCCGGGGTAAAGGCGATCGTGACCTCCGCCGATTTCGCGACGCCAGAGGATGAATACTATGCTGATATTCGCGACAACTGTCTGGCGCGTGAAAAGGTGCTTTACGACGGCCATGCTGTCGCCGCTGTCGCCGCGACCAGCAAAGCAGCTGCGAAAGCGGCGATCCGTCTGATCAAGGTTGACTACGAAGTACTTCCGCATGTCACCGACGTTGATGAAGCTATGAAACCCGATGCGCCCGTTGTGCAAGCGGGGCGCGCATTGGAAAACGTGCCTGTCGGCATGTCTCAGAACGTGACGTCGCATTTCGAATTCGGCCACGGCGATCTGGATGCGGGCTTTGCAAAGGCCGATAAGGTGGTTGAACGGACCTTCAAGACAGCTGCGACCCATCAAGGCTATATCGAGCCGCAGGCCTGTATGGCGAGCCTTGGCGCGGACGGACGCGGCGAGGTTTGGTGCTGTACCCAAGGCCAATATATGGTCCGCGCAAATTGCGCCGAAGTGTTGGGCATTGAGGCCAGCCAATTGCGCGTGATCTCGTCCGAGATTGGCGGCGGCTTTGGTGGCAAGACAACAACCTTTATTGAACCGGTTGCATTGGCGTTGTCGCGCAAATCGGGCAAGCCTGTGAAGATCGTGATGACCCGCGAAGAAGTGCTGCGCGCGACAGGACCGACCGTATCCACGTCGATGGACATCAAGATCGGCATGACAAAAGAGGGCCGGATCACTGCGGCGCGTGGTGAACTGCGTTATCAAGGCGGTGCCTTTCCCTGCGGCACGGTTGAATTTGGCGCACAAGCAGCGTTTGCGGCCTACGATCTGGATGCTGTGCAGACTTTGGGTTGGAACGTGATGACCAACCGGCCAAAGGAAATTGCCTACCGCGCACCGGGCGCGCCGACCTCGATTTATGCAGTTGAAAGCGTCGTGGACGAGTTGTGCCAGGAGCTGGGTCTTGATCCGCTCGATGTGCGGCTCTTGAACGCTGCGCGCAAAGGGACGCTGTCAGCCTATGGTCCGACCTTCAACGAAATCGGGTTGGTCGCGACGCTTGAAGCGGCAAAGTCACACCCGCATTACACGGCGCCGCTGGGCCCAAATCAGGGCAGGGGTTTGTCGTGCGGATTCTGGTTCAATTTTGGCGGCAATACCTGTGTTTCGCTGAACATCAACGACGATGGTACGATCGGAGTGGTCGAGGGCAACCCTGACATTGGCGGTTCGCGGGCCTCGATTTCGATGATGGCAGCCGAGGAGTTGGGCGTACCCTATGACAAGGTGCGTACTGTTATCGCCGACACCACATCGCTGGGTTTCAATGATGTGACCGACGGCAGCCGCGTGACCTTTGCGGTGGGGCTTGCCACGATCAAAGCCGCACGTGCCGCCATCCAAGAGATGTGCAAACGGGTCGCCAAGATCTGGGGCATTGATGCGGACGCCGGCCTTTGGGAGGACGGCTATGACAAACC
>CBDTYC010000060.1:0-11618 GCA_965364495.1 uncultured Yoonia sp.
CGTCGACACCGGACAAGGCGCAAGCGTCTGGTGCGATCCTTGGACTTGATCCTGCGCGGACCTACGATGATTTCAAAGCCATGGCGATCCGCGAGGCCCGCCTTAAAGACGGGATCAAGGCGGTCGCGATTGTGACCCCCAACCATGTTCATTACGCCGCCGCACGTGAATTTCTCAAGCGCGGGATTCATGTGATCTGTGACAAGCCGCTGACGTCGACACTGGCGGATGCCAGGAAGCTGGCAAAAGCGGCCCAAGACAGCAGCGCGCTGTTTATCCTGACCCACAACTACACCGGCTATCCGTTGATGCGGCAAGCCCGCCAGATGATTGCCGAAGGTGTGCTTGGCCACGTTCGCGTCGTGCAGGTGGAGTACGCCCAGGACTGGCTGACCAAGGCCGAGGACTTCAAACAGGCCGCCTGGCGTACCGATCCTGCGCGGTCAGGTGCTGGTGGGTCTACGGGCGATATTGGCACCCATGCGTTCAATCTGGCGAGCTTCGTTACGGGACTAGAGCTTGAGACGCTTTCAGCAGACCTGCAGGCGTTTGTCAGCGGTCGGCAGCTTGACGACAATGCGCATGTGATGATGCGGTTTTCAGGTGGTGCGCGGGGGATGCTTTGGTGCAGTCAGGTTGCCCCCGGCAACGAGAACGGGTTGCGGTTGCGCGTTTATGGCGAAAAGGGCGGATTAGAATGGGCGCAGGAAAACCCCAATCAGCTTTGGTTCACGCCTCATGGCGAAGCCAAGCGTTTGCTGACCCGCGGCGGCGTTGGTGCGACTGACGACGCAGCGCGCGTCACCCGCATTCCGGCAGGTCACCCCGAGGGCTATCTTGAAGGTTTTGCCACAATCTATAGCGAGGCCGCGAGAGCGATCACAGCACAACGCGCAGGGCACGATGTTCCGGCAGACGTGCTTTATCCAACGATCGAGGACGGCCTGAAGGGCATGCAATTTGTCGATGCCTGTGTGCGGTCGTCCAAACGGAACGGCGCGTGGGTGAAACTAGCGACCTAGCTTGCGCGCGATCTGTTCCGAAAGCAGTGCGAGCGCTGCCGCTTGTGCGGTCGCGATGCTGCCCAAGGACTGATCGGTCATTGGCACGCTGATATCAAAGCTGTCGGCGGTGTTGCGGAAATCTACGCCGTCGCCGCCCACATAGAACTGGCCGGACAGATGGAATGCCCCGTCTGCACCTGCCAGCATGCGCGCGACGCGCACGTCAATGGACACATCCGGCAGACCGACAAAAGGCCAAGGCTCTGGCCCGACGTCCGTGTTCAGGATGTTGCTTAGACCACTTGTCAGCGCCAGCGTGACAGCACGTTGTGGATCATCAGCCCAAAGCACGTCTTCGTTGCTTGAAATCAAACCACCCGGCAATTCGCGCGCCACTTCTTCGGCTGCGGCATATGCGGGCAAGGACACGGTGCGGACCATCGCGCTGCTTACAAGTGGGCGCAGTTCCAAGCTGGATGGTTGTGGCGTCAATGCAAGTCGGTCGATGGGCGCTGAACATGCCGCAAGTCCAGCCAGAAGAACGAAGGTCATTAAACGGGTCATTTTAGCGTCCTGTCAGCAAGGAATTCGGATTGCGTTGGATTGTGCGCGATAGGGTCGTGACCGCATCAGCGGCAGACTGGATGTCACGCAAGGTTTGCAGCGTTTCGGCACCAAAGCGCGAGCGTTCGCTATAGCTTTCGATCACGGCTTCGGATTGCGCCACCAGTCTGTTGGCCCGCTCGGCAAGGGCGGGCAGGGTGCTGACGGCTTCTTCGACAGCAACGGCAGCCTGGTTTGCAGTAGCCAGAACCGAATTGAGGTTTTCCATGGCGTCGCCGCCATTAACCTCGGCCAGGAAATCGCGCATTTCGTCCAGCGCGCCATTCAGTGATGCAGGCAATGCAAGTGTATCGTCGTTGCCGATAAAAGCGTCGACCGCAGCCAGTGTTTCAGTCGCAGAAGTAATCAGCGCTTCAAACTCGAGGCTGTTGGCGCGCGCCGTCAACTGGGCGATATCATCGCTGATCTGCGGCAGATTGCGCGTCGCGATTTCGATATTGTCGGCAACGCGGGTGGCCGACTGAATTGCAACATCAAGGTTGGACACCAGACCTACGTCATTGGCTTGTGTGATCAGGACATCAAGGCTGGCAATGACATCGCGCAGTTCGTCAGGCACGGATTGCAGTGCCTCGGAACCGACCAAAGCGCGTGCCTCGTCGACAAGTGCGACCAAAGCCTCTGGTGTTGCACGCGTGAATTCATCGTTGGCCAGTCGTTCGAAGCTGTCCATCAAATCGATAGCACCTTCCATGAGTTCTTCGACGGGAAGGGCATTGATACGGGCCAAAACACCCTCGGCAGTTTCCGCGACATCGGAAATCTTGGAGTCGGTGGTAGGTATAACCGGATATTCGCCCGAGGTCAGCGTCATGATGGCAGGCAGCGCGTCTTCCACGGTGACCAGTTCTACGATCAATGTCCCCGCAAGGATATTCCCCGTCACCATCCGCGCGCGCAGGCCGCGTGTGACGAGATCGGACAGCAACCGCAGTGCATCATCGGAATCAGCGTCCGGCGCCAGTCCCAAGCGGCTTGGTTCAATTGCCAACAGGGCTTGCAGGCGGACGGAGGCATTATCATCATCGCCAACGACAATGGCGCTAAGCTCGCTGACTTGACCGACGCGGATACCCTGCAGGCGCACTTCGGACCCGGCGGACAGACCGCTTACGGATTGTTCAAATAGTACGGCAACTTCCAGCGCTTCTGCGTCGGGATCCGTGAACAGGCTGTCACGCGCTGCTTGCTGGCTGTCATAGATGTCAAAGCGGTGACCGGGGTTGATCTTTCCGCCACCGGAAACGACCGTATCAAACGCGATGCCGCCTTCGATCAGTGACGCCAGAGAGTTCACATCAAGCGATACGCCTCCTGTGCCGAACGATAGGCTGAAGCCGGAGGTGTCCCAAAAGCGGGTGCTGGTTGTAATCCGGCGATCGTAGGGGCTTTCGATGAATGCATTCACAACGACCTGATTGCCGTCGAACGAAAGCTCTGGTTCTTCCAGATAGCCGACCTCGATGCCTTTGTGCAAAATAGGCGCACCAGCGGCAAGACTGCCACCGTCAGCCGCACGCAAGACGACGCTTGTGCCGCGCTGGTTGGCGCGAGTCAGATTGGGGGTTTCAAGGCCCATGAATTCGTATTGCGCGACGTCAGCTTCTGTATCCCAGTTGCCTTCGATGTAGACACCCGAAAGCACTGTTTCCAGACCGGTGATGCCGCGGACCGATACGTCTGGCCGGACAATCCAGAACTGGGCGTCATCATCCAGAAAAGGGGCGACTGTCTTGTCGATCCGTGCATGGACCAGCACCTCTGTCAGGCCTTCAGAGAAAGCCACTTCTTCGACTTCTCCGACGGTGACATCGCGGTATTTGATCTTGGTTTCGCCCGAAGCAACGCCTGACGCATTTTCAAAGACAATGGTGATCAATGTGCCGCGGTCTGCATAGTTCTGCCAAGCAGCCCAAAGCGAGATCGCTAACGCGAGAACCGGCACAAGCCATACAAGCGACAGCCTGCGCGCCATCCGCTGTTTGACGGGCCGCACATCAAGTGGCACCGGGCCATTAGAAGTAGGTGTGTCGTTCATGAGTGTGTCCTGTCCACGTCCCAAATCAACCTTGAGTCAAAGGCCTGTGCTGAAAGCATCGTAAAAACTACTGATAGTGCAAAACTCATGGCGGCAACACCAGGGTTGACTGTGGCAATCGTGTCGAGTTGCACCAGTGCCGACAAAATAGCAACGACAAAGACGTCGATCATGGACCACCGTCCAATAAACTCTACCAGTTCATAGGCTTTATGCCGCTCATGCTGATTGTCCGGCGACTTGCGTTGGACGCTCATAGCAAGATAGATAATCGCCAGAAACTTGCCCACAGGGATCATGACCGAGGCCACGAAAACGATGGTCGCGATGCCCCAGGAACCCTGCTCGAAAAGTTCGACCACACCGCCGATGATTGTGCTTTCAGATTTTTCAACCAAGGTTGATGTCAGCAACATCGGGTAGGTATTGGCAGGGATATAGGCAATGATACCCGCAATCAGCCATGCCCAGACTTTTTGCAGGCTTTCTGTGTCGCGACTGCGCAAAGGGCCCTCGCAACGTGCGCAAAACTCGGTTTGCAGAGGATGCACTTGCCCGCACCGTTGGCACGCGACCAGCCCCGCATCACGTGCCGTGATCATTGCTCTGCTTTGTCCAGTGCTTCCCAAATCGAATACCTGCAAATCAGTTGGTCTTTGAGGACGGTAATGACGACAACCCCCGCGAATGCCCAAAACGCAGGGCCGACGGTGACGGCAGCAAGGCCCGCCACTTTGATCAGGGCGACAGTCACACCCACAATGAAAATCTCTGCCATGCTCCATGGCCGCAAACGTTCTGCCCATGCAAAAGCCGTGCGCGCACCTGCGCGCGGCGCGCTTTCGCGTACCAGCGGGCCAAGCGCATAGATAAGTGCGGTCAGCCGCATCAATGGGATAATGACGATGAAAAACGCCACAGCGACAGCCAGTGGAAATGCAAACCCGTCGTTAAACGCCAAGACGGCATCAATCACCGAGGTGGCGTTCTGCAATCCGCCCGCATCAAGCGTCAGAAACGGGAAACTGACCGCCGCAATCATCATCACGAAGGCCGTCAATGCAAGGCTCAGGACTTGCGCCATTGCTGCCGGTTTTGACGTCATCAAGACGATTCCGCAACGCTGGCAATAGGCCCGCGCATCGTCGGGCAGGTCTTGCGCCTGATGCAGCGTGTCGCATTGCGGGCAAGCGACCAGATCATCAAGTGGCGGAAGTGAAGCGGTCACTTTGGGTATGCTCCTGCGTCTAGGGCCTTGCCCCGATCCTGTCGCGACGTTATCGCGTTGAGGGTAGATATGCCATGACGGTGCAAGCCACAACTCAACTGATCGAGATCACGATGACAAAGACCGTTTTTCCGCCACGTCAGACGCCCGTCATTCCCGTGCAGGGGCAAGACAGCTTTCCCGTCGGCCGTATTTTCTGTGTGGGGCGCAATTATGCCGATCACGCCGCCGAAATGGGCCATGAGGTTGACCGCGAGGCGCCGTTCTACTTTACCAAATCCGCCCATGCGATTCTGCATTCGGGCCACGACATGCCGTATCCGTCGCGCACCTCTGATCTGCACCATGAAATGGAGTTGGTTGTAGCAATTGGCGCAACCGCAAAAGACATTGCTGTCGATCAGGCGATGGATGTTGTCTTTGGCTACGGGTGTGGGCTGGACATGACCCGCCGCGACCTGCAAGCGGCCGCAAAGGAAAAGCGGCGGCCTTGGGATACAGGCAAGGATTTTGACAATGCCGCGATCATCGCCGCACTTACCCCCAAAACGGATAACAGTGACAACGGCCATCTCGAGATCAAGCTATACGTCAACGACACTGTCCGACAGCAGTCCACACTTGATCAAATGGTCTGGTCGATCCCTGAAATCATCGCTGACCTTTCGACCCTTTATACCCTGCGCGCCGGTGACCTGATCATGACCGGAACACCCGCAGGCGTAGGACCCGTTGTGGTCGGTGACGTATTACGTGGCACAATCGGCGATTTCGCCGCAGTAGAGACACGGATTGTCTGATTAACTACCCCAAGCGCAGCCGCGCCAACGCACCAAACCATGCCCAGTCGCTGACTGATGGAGAATACCAATGACCACTCCCCGCCACATCCTGCTTGGGCTCTTGGCCGCAGCATGCCTTTCGACAACCGCCGCCGCGCAAGAGTTCACCTTGCGAATGCACCAATTCCTGCCCGCCCAAGCTAACGTTCCCGCACATATCCTGGATGTATGGGCAGACCGCGTCGAAGCTGATAGCGACGGCCGTATCAAGATTGACCGCTTTCCTGCGATGCAACTGGGTGGTTCGCCGCCGCAATTGATTGATCAGGCCATTGACGGTGTGGCGGACATTATCTGGACCGTCGCGGGCTATACGCCCGGACGTTTCCCCCAATTGGAAGTCTTCGAACTGCCCTTCATATCGCCTGACGCCGAAGCAACGTCCCGCGCCTATTGGGAACTGGCCGAAGCGCGGATGATGGACACCGATTTCGCGGATTTCAAACCCTTGGGCCTTTGGGTGCATGGTCCGGGCGTCATCCATGCGAACCGTGCCGTGACAGATGTGGCTGACCTGCGCGGGCTGAAACTGCGCGCCCCGTCGCGCACCACGACGACGCTGTTTACCGAATTGGGGGCGACATCCGTGGGAATGCCAGTGCCTGCTGTGCCAGAATCCCTGTCGCGCGGCGTTATCGACGGTGCTGTGATCCCATGGGAAGTTGTCCCATCGCTCAAGGTAGAAGAGCTGGTCACCTATCATACCGAATTCCCCGGCGACGCGCTTTACACGCTCGCATTCATCTTTGCGATGAACCAAGGCGCCTATGACGCGCTGCCCGCCGATTTGCAGGCCGTGATTGATGCCAATTCCGGATTGGAGTTTTCTGCCTTTGCCGGCCGGACCCAGCAAGAGTATGACGCGCCAGGACGCGCCTTGGCAGCAGAGCGTGGCAATACGATCATCACGCTTGACGAAACCCAGGTTGCCGCATGGCGGGCCGCAAGCCAGCCTACAATTGCCAACTGGATCGCCGAAGCCACCGCCGCCGGTCTGGATGGTCAGGGGATTTACGACGATGCGGTGGCCTTGATCGCCAAGAACACTGCAGGCAACTAGGCGCAAGAAACCAAAGGACTGTCTTTGCTGCACAGCGCAATACAGAAACTCGCTCAATTCATGGCGCTGCTCGGTGGGGCGGTGCTATGTCTTTTGGTGCTGATGGTGTGCATCAGTATCAGCGGGCGCGAGTTGAGCGACCTTGCCTATAGCGGCGCGCTGGGCGGGTTTGGTGATTGGTTGATTGCGCTTGGCGTCGGTTCGATATTGGGTGACTTCGAACTGGTCGAGGCTGGTGTGGCTTTCGCAATTTTCGCGTTTCTTCCGCTTACGCAACTTAGCGGGGCACATGCCAAGGTTGATGTGTTCACCAGCGGTCTGGGCGAACGGGCCAATGGTGCTTTGGCGACGTTCTGGAGCGTTGTCATGGCGGGCATTATCGTGCTGATCACGTGGCGATTGTTCGTCGGGATGCAGGACAAAATCCGCTATGGCGAGACGACTTATCTGATCCAGTTTCCGATCTGGTGGGCCTATGCCGCAAGCCTTGGTGCCGCGACTACTGCTAGCATCGTCAGTGTCTACTGCGCTGCGATGCGCCTGACTGGACAGCGCCATGAGTGATCTTGCACTGGGCTATCTGTCATTTCCTGCTCTCTTGCTGTTGATCTTTTTGCGCGCACCAATCGGGCTTGCGATGCTGCTATGCGGAATAGGCGGGCTTTGGCTTGCAACAGACGGGACGACGGTGTTCATGGCGCGCCTGAAGTCGGAAGTCTTTTCGACCTTCTCTAGCTATAACCTCTCGATCATTCCGATGTTCCTTTTGATGGGGCAATTCGCGACCCATTCGGGGATGTCGCGATCCTTGTTCAAAGCGGCAGAGGCTTGGTTAGGCCACCGCAAAGGTGGAATGGCCATGGCCGCCGTCGGGGCATGTGCAGGGTTTGGGGCGATCTGCGGATCGTCTTTGGCGACGGCCGCCACCATGAGCAAAGTCGCCCTGCCAGAACTGCGCAAATACGGATATTCAGGCGGGTTTTCGACCGCAACACTGGCAGCGGGCGGCACGCTGGGTATCCTGATCCCACCGTCGGTCATTCTGGTAATTTATGCGATCCTGACGGAACAAAACATCGCCAAGCTGTTCGCAGCAGCCTTTGTCCCCGGTATTCTGGCCGCATTGGGCTATATGATAACGATCGCGATCTACGTGCGGATTTACCCCGATCAGGCGGGGATCAAAGACCGGATCGCCTTTCCCGCAAGGATCAAGGCGATGGGGGCGATCTGGCCCGTTCTGCTGGTGTTCGGTCTGGTCGTAGGCGGGATTTACAAAGGCTGGTTTACCCCCACAGAAGGGGCCGCGGTCGGCGCAATGGGCACCGGATTGATTGCGCTTTTCTCTGGGTCGCTGAATTGGGCCGTCTTTCGGCAAAGCATCTTCGAGACCGCGACAGGTTCGGGTATGATCTTTTTCATCGTGCTGGGGGCCGCGTTCTACAATGGCTTTCTGGCGCTGACACAGGTCCCGCAAGAACTGTCGGCCTTCGTCACAGAGCAGGGGTTCAGTCCTTGGATGGTGATGGTGTTGATCCTCTTGTTCTACCTGATCCTTGGTTGCCTGATGGATAGCCTTTCGATGATATTGCTGACCGTCCCGATTTTCTGGCCCGTCATCGCCGGCCTTGATTTCGGAATGACGACCGAGGAACTGGCGATCTGGTTCGGCATCATGGTCCTGATCGTGGTCGAAGTCGGTCTGATCACGCCGCCGGTGGGAATGAATCTGTTCATCATCAACAGCATGGACAATGAAACGCCGATGACCGCGACCTATAAGGCGGTCTTGTTCTTTGTCGGTTCTGATGTGGTGCGGGTGTTCATCTTGCTGATGTTCCCCGCAATTACCTTGGTCTTTGTCTAGGAATTTCGCGCGGGCTGTCCGTTGAGGTCAAAGTCGCAGGGCAAAGCATGATCAATGACGCGCTGAGCATTGGGGATGTCATTCCCTTCGGCCCGACGTGTGGCCACGGCAGAGGAATGATTAAGGTTGAGCCACCGCTGGATCAGCCGCGCACGCAACTCTGGCATCGGCACGTCAACTCGCACGGATGCATCCCAAAGCGTGGCAAGTTCCGACCACGGCGCTTCGTCAAACATCAGATAATTGCCTTCGACAATGACCACGCGGGCGGCACTCGGCACGGCCACAGCCCCTGCGATCGCGATATCGCGGGTGCGGTCAAAGATCGGGGCAAAGACCTCGTCACCCGTTTTCAGTGCGCGTACCATCCGCAAGAAACCAGGTGCGTCAAAGGTTTCAGGGGCACCCTTGCGGGGCCGCAAACCGCGCGCATCCAGGATCGCGTTATCAAGGTGGAAGCCATCCATCGGAACAACAACTGTTTTGCGGCCTTGCGCATTCAGGCGGCGGGCTAGTTCTGCGGAAAGCGTTGATTTCCCGCTGCCCGGTGCGCCAGCGATCCCGACGAGATAGCGATTGCTGTCCTGAGCCAAGATATGCTCGGCCAGAGTGTTCACGTGATGAGTGAGTGTATTCACGAATAATCCTGCCTGCCTGCTTGCGGGCTTTGCCCTGCTTTGTGGCAATACTAGACCCCGAAATGAAGTTGTGCGACAGGTTTTTTGGGTCACCTTTCCATGTGCGTCCGGCAAATGCAGCGTTTTTGCTATGACCCGTAGCAAAACCCGCGTGTATCGCCTAGTTTCAGCGCAGTATCTAACCGAGGTTGCGCGTCAATCAAATGACTATGATCCTACGAACTTGGCGTATTCTGCGGGCTGTCTGGTCCACTGCGGCTGAAAAGCATCTTGGTTTGATTGCTGCTGGCGTTGCGTTTTTCGGGATGTTCGGGATTTTTCCCGGCATTGCTGCGGTGATTGCGATTTTTGGATTGGTCGCTGATCCGGTTGTGATCGCCGAGCAGTTGTCCCTGATGGAAGGGATTATTCCGCCTGATGCTTATGGGCTGATTGCCTTGCAGATCAACCGCCTGATCCTTGCCCCGACGCAAGCCTTGGGATGGGCCACAGGTGTTTCAATCGCGCTGGCGCTTTGGTCTTGCCGCGCCGGGGTAGGGGCATTGATCGGCGGGTTGAATGCAATTGCAGGCCAACGGACGCGAAACAGCATTTGGCAGATGATTGTGGCGCTGCTGCTGACCTTTGCATTGGTATCGCTTGCAATCGTGGCACTGACAGTCGTCGTGATCGTACCGATCGGTCTGGCATTTGTTCCGGTGGCTAATTCGACGGCTTGGTTGCTGGAAGGCATCCGTTGGATAATCGCGCTACTTGTGTTGTTGATGGGGCTTAGTTTGCTCTACCGTTTTGGCCCAGCACGCATCGGTGGCCGCGGCCGCTGGATCACGATTGGTGCCGTTGTTGTTGTGGTCTTGTGGGTCGCAGCTTCAGCCGGATTGTCATTCTATCTGACGAATTTCGCCAGCTACAACGAGGTTTACGGATCAATCGGTGCGGTGATCGGTTTGCTCTTGTGGCTCTATGTCAGCGCTTACCTGATTTTGTTGGGCGCTGCCCTGAACGTCGAGGTGCATGGGGGCGGGCTTTCGTCTGAATCAGAAGCCGACACCACGTATGTTTAGGATCAGGATCACGTAACGCGTGAAACCTTTTTGTAGGCCGGATCATCCCAGCGCTTGTTGTTCATCACGTCGGAAATGATGCGAATTGCGCGGTCGACATCGGATGCATCAATAAACAGCGGCGTAAAGCCAAAGCGCATGATGTCCGGCGCACGAAAATCGCCGATCAGATTTTGCGCGATACAGGCCTGCATTGCCGCATAGCCGTGTTCGAACACAAAACTGACCTGACTTCCGCGTTTTAGCGGATCGCGCGGGCTTGCCAGAGTCAACATGGGGCAGGCGCCCTCTACCCCTGCGATGAATTGTTCCGTGAGGGTGATAGAGGCGTCGCGCAAAGCCTGCATATCAACGGTATCCCAGATTGCCAGCGCACTATCGAGGGCGGCTAATTGCAGGACGGGCGGCGTGCCGACGCGCATCCGCTCGATCCCTGTTCCGGGTCGGTAATCGAGGTCGAATGCAAACGGCGCCTCATGTCCCAACCAGCCTGAGAGGGCGGGTTGGCAGCTGTCGATATGGCGCGGGGCGACGTAGATGAATGCAGGCGCGCCCGGTCCGGCGTTCAGGTATTTGTAGGTGCAACCTACCGCGAAATCGGCGTTGCATCCTTTTAGATCAACCGCCAAAGCGCCTGCGGTGTGGGCCAGATCCCAAACGGTCACGGCACCTGCCGCCTGCGCCTTTGCGGTCAGCGACGCCATATCATGCAGGCGACCGGTCCGGTAATCCACTTGGGTCAGCATCAGTACGGCCAGATCATCATTGATGTGATCGGCAACATCTTCGGGGGCGACCACGCGCAGTTCATGCCCACGTCCCAGTGACTTGATCAATCCTTCGGCCATATAAATATCGGATGGAAAATTACCGCTGTCGGTCACGATCACCTTGCGATCCGGCACCAGATCAATCGCGGCCGCCAGTGCCTGAAAGACCTTGATCGATAGGGTGTCGCCCAAAACAACATGACCTGTCTCGGCCCCGATCAAACGACCGCTCCGGTCGCCATATTCGGTCGGCTGCGCCATCCAGCTTGCGCGGTCGGTCGTCGGCGACGGACGGGTGCACTTTTTCACCTACGTCCACGACGGGAGGAACGTCAACTTCCTGATCCGCACCGACGGCAACGGCGCCATCCACTCCCACCTCGATGCGTGCTACTCCTGCTACAAGTACCGCCTGGGATTCGTCGTCGAGGGCGACGACGTGGTCTGCATCGCGTGCCGGCTGCGCTACCCCATCGCAGAGGA
>CBDTYC010000061.1:0-11427 GCA_965364495.1 uncultured Yoonia sp.
CCCGAGCTGCGTTCGCCTGGGGCGGCGCCTCGGCGACGGCCGATCTGAGCGTCGACCACGAGCTTCGCGCGCATCCGGTGCACCTGGCTATGGATCTGATCCTGCCGCATCTGGGCTACGAAATTATCGATGCGCCAGAGTGCAAGTCATTCGGCTTGGCAAGGAAACTCTGAACCAAGCCGCAACTTTTCATCGTAATGATGGATTACTCGCGCGCCTCCGTCAGCTCCTCGATGATATCCATTGCTGCGCGGTATGTAAGCGGTCCGTGTTTGCAGGTATCCATGATTCCACGGTCCTCACAGAAGTTCAACGTTGCCCGCAAAGTGCCGCGATTGAATGTGCTCGTTGCTGAACCGCTGTAGTACCCAAGGTTCCCCAGTTCCCGCTGAAGAAGATATACAAACGCTGTTCGTTCCGTTGCCCGCATTGCGCGCGCACCCAAACTGAAATCTTCGCCGTCCATGGTGGCTACCATATCGTAGATTTCTTCACGCGACTTGGCATGGCGACCACGGTCATAAGCCGCATACATGACTTCGCGCATGCGAGACCGCCCAAGTTGATCGCCGAAATTCTCGACAAGATCAGCATGGCGTGTCCGCGCCTGTGGAATCCGCCATCGCAGAACGCGGTAGGCGCGCGCCAAAGCGACCGTCGCCTTTTCGTCCCCTTCGCGCATTTTCCCGTCAAGAAGATCAAGCACACCATCCAGATCAAGACTATCAATACGACGTGACCGCCGTTCCCATAGCGCGAGCGCTTCTACTGCTGCATCTACGTCGCCTGCCTCAGCCTGCGTTTCCAATGCAGTCGCCCCGAATGCACGGTCAGACAATGGTCCGAATTCACCCAGAAAATGTGCCCGCGCATATGTCGCAGCCGCGCCCGAAACATTCGCGGCAATTGCCGACTGGTATGCGTCGATTGCCTGTTGGTACGCGCCTTGCTCCAGACTTAGCTTTGCAAGAAGTAACCACGAATAATCAAAGCCATTCTCGGCGGATGAACGGTAGTAATCTGCCGCCGCAATCAGGTCCGGATCAGAAAACGTGCCATCCCTGACGTAATCACCCAATCGGCGAAGTGACGCGCCGTGCCCTTCCGCCGCCAGTTCTTCGAATAGCGCGCGTGCTTTTTCCAACTGGACGTCGGTTCCGATCCCGTCTTCGTAGGCACGGGCCAAAACGTAACGGGCATGGGAGTTTTCTGAATCACTTGTGAACGCGACAAGCTGCTCAAAGCCAAGTGCGTTGTCCGAGTATGTGCCAAAACGACCTTGGACGTTACCCAAAGCAAGCACCATTCGTGCAAAATCGCTTCCTGCTGCGACCCCTTTTTCCAAAGCGATCTTGGCCTCTTGCAAGCGATCTTGCTCGACAAGAATAGACGCCATGCGCACATAGGACTGCGACCGCCCTGCTTCAGCAAGTTGCGAATGCAGCAAGAGCGACTGATCTGGATCAGCATCGACACCGCGACCAAGCCGAAGTGCTTCGGCATATTGATAGAGCTCTGTCCGAGTCATTGTTGAGGTATCGGCATCCACACTTTGCGCATATGCAACAGGCGAAGTCGTGGACAGAAAAACAAGCGCCAAAACGGCAGTACTATACTGAAAAATATGCATCTAATTCCCTCAACAAAGAAAAATCCAACTGGATAACAAGATTCTAATGCGACATTGAGGGTAGTATAACAGCAATTGGACACGTGACCAATAAACTTGGTCTCATGTCATTTTTTTGCAGGCGAATGCTATGCGACGCAGGCCCCTTCAGGGGATTACGATTGCGGCTTATAGGCCTGGGCATGATCTGTCCGCCCGCGCACTGGGCGCGAAGCAGACTTTGTAATGGATACTTAGAGCGTTTCGAGGAACGCCTGAAGTTCGGTTGTGCCGCGACCGGAATTCACGAGGCAAGTCAGGTGCTGCTCGGGAAGCGTCAACAGGATTGTCCATGTTTCCGCGTCAGGCTTTGCAAACACTTCAAGCACATTGTTGGACACGCTCATCGCGTTTGCAATTGGTGCCTCACCAAAACGGGTTTCGAGGCGATCAACCACTGCGGTACGATTTGCGCATGTGGCTGCAGAGGCCGTAGTGGCGGCAGAGATGCTCGCTACAATCAGGCCGATAGCAAAGGTTGTTCCAAGTTTCATTTGTCTATTCCTAACTCAGTCGGTTCTCGCCGACTCCATTATCCACTGGATTCGGACCAAAAATTTCTTGGCTGGCATCATGCCGGCTCACCAACTCTTATCGACTGGGATTGGGTCGGGACGAGGGAACGCAAAGGGCCTTTTCGGATCAACATTGCGGCGAAACCTTGTTCAAAGCCCCGAAATACCCCGTTTTTGGGGTGAAACCGCACTTCTTCGCCGATGACACATGCGCGATCGGCGAAAATCAGCCAGCGCAGATTCCGCTATGGAACTGCTGGACAAAGCCCAAGGAATCGCTTTCTGGCATGGACCCCGCCACCGGCCTTGCGCAATTGCCGCTGGCGGGGGTCCGTGTCGTGCAGGAAATCTGACGCTAAGGCAAGCTATTGCCGTAGCCGCCACCGCCGGGGGTTTTCATGACAAAGACGTCACCCGGCATCAGTTCTGCCTCGTCATTGCCCTTGAGAACCTCAACTTGCCCGTCTGCGCGCTGGATACTGTTGTGTCCTTGCTGCCCTGCGGACCCGCCCGCAGCGCCATGAGGCGGCACAATGCGATGCGAAGACAGGACCGTCACGGTCGTGGGTTCCAGAAACTGCAACCGTCTGACAATACCGTCTCCGCCCACAAACGCACCCTGCCCGCCAGAACCTTGCCGGATCGAGAATTCATCGACCAGAACGGGGAAGCGCGTCTCAAGTACCTCCGGGTCCGTCATGCGGGTGTTTGTCATATGGCTATGCACCGCGCTCGTGCCGTCAAATCCGTCACCTGCACCGGTGCCGCCACAAATAGTTTCGTAGTTCTGATAATCATCGTTGCCGTAGACAAAGTTGTTCATCGTGCCCTGACTACCTGCAATCACGCCCAGCGCCCCGTAAAGCGTGTCTGCAATGGCTTGGCTGACTTCGGTGTTACCCGAAATTACAGCGGCCGGCGATTGCGGATTGATCATAGTTCCGGTCGGGACAATCAGGTCGAGCGGTTTCAGACAGCCTTCGTTCATTGGAATGTCGCTGCCAACAAGCGTGCGGAAGACATACAAGACAACAGCGCGACAGATCGCAAGCGGTGCATTATAGTTGAATTCGTTTTGCGGCGACGTGCCCGTAAAATCGATGGTCGCTTGACGGTTGGCTTTATCGACAGTGATCGCGACCTTGATCTGGTCGCCGCTATCAAGCGGATAGACAAAGCGACAGTCGTGTAACACGTCCAGTACGCGCCGCACACTTTCTTCGGCGTTGTCTTGAACGTGGGTCATGTAGGCGTGCACGGTGTCCAGCCCGAACTGCTGCGTTATTTTTTGCAGCTCAGTCGCACCTGTGGCATTGGCGGCGATTTGCGCAGACAGATCGGCCATGTTCTGGTCGATACTGCGGCATGGGTATTTCCCTGACGCAAGCAGTTCGCGCGTCGCCGCATCCCGCATCTGCCCTTGTGCGACCAGTTGGAAATTGTCGATCAAGACGCCTTCTTCCTCAATTACCCGGCTATCCGGCGGGGCCGATCCGGGGGTCTTGCCGCCGATATCAGCGTGATGTCCGCGACTGGCCACCGTGTAGATGATCCGCTTGCCAGCCGCATCAAAGACGGGGGTTATGACGGTGACATCCGGTAAATGTGTGCCGCCGTTGAACGGGTTGTTCATCATGAACACGTCGCCGGGGCGGATTTTGCCTTTGTTCTGGCGCAGGATTACCCGCACGCTTTCGGACATGGACCCGAGGTGCACGGGCACGTGCGGTGCATTGGCTACCAGATCGCCAGCTTCATCAAAGATAGCGCACGAGAAATCATAGCGTTCTTTGATGTTCACCGAATAGGCCGTATTGGCCAAAGTTGCGCCCATCTGTTCGGCGATGGACATGAATAGGTTGTTAAACACCTCAAGCATTACAGGATCGACTTTGGTTCCAATTGCCTCTTGGCGTGCTAAAGGGGTTGTTCGGCGCAAGACAAGGTTACCACCGCTGACGCATTCGGCTTGCCAGTCTTGTTCAAGAACGTTGGTCCCTGTGGGTTCGGTCAGGATCGCCGGCCCTTCGACGATATCACCCATCGCCATAGTCGCACGATCAACGACCGGCACCTCGCGTAGGGCCCCTGCCGACCACATCTTGCTGGTGCGACCGGTGACTGATCCCTTCGCTGTATCCGGCATGATGACGTTTTCACCTGTGGCGCCTATCGCCTCGGCCGTCAGAACATCAATAAGAAGTGTCGCGCCTTCTGGTACAAAGCCGAACCGTTGCTGATGCGCGGCCTCGAATGCCGATGTCATTTCATCAGGTGATCCAAACGGCACCTCGAGCGTTTGCTGTGCGCCATCCGGACGGATATGCGCCATTGCCGAAACCGAGATCTGAGCGTCTGGAATTCCTTGGCCTGATACTTCGGCCTTTGCCGCCTCTGCAAGCTCAGCCAACGTCGCACGGGCTTGCGCAATATCCGAGAACCCTTTGCCAAACTGATGTTCGCGCATGGCCCGCACGTCAGCAAGGCCCATCCCGAAGGCAGACAGCACACCAGCGAACGGATGGATAAAGACGCTTTCCATGCCCAACGCATCAGCCACGAGACAGGCATGTTGCCCGCCTGCCCCGCCAAAGCAGTTCATTGTATATTTGGTCACATCATAACCGCGCTGCACACTGATCTTCTTGATCGCGTTGGCCATGTTCTCGACAGCGATACGCAAAAAGCCCTCAGCGATTTCCTCGACGGTGCGGTCACCCCCGATCACTTGGGCCATCTCATCGAACTTTGCACGGACCGCGTCCACGTCAAGCGGTTGATCCGCGTTAGGACCAAAAACGGGCGGAAAGAGATCAGGCTGCAGTTTGCCAAGCAGGACGTTGCAATCAGTCACGGTCAGCGGACCACCGCGCCGATAAGCCGCCGGACCTGGGTTTGCGCCCGCACTTTCGGGACCGACCTGCATCCGGCCATCGCGATAGGACAGGATCGATCCGCCGCCTGCTGCGACAGTATGGATCGACATCATCGGCGCGCGCATCCGGACACCTGCCACCTCTGTCTCGAAGCTGCGCTCGAATTCGCCTGCATAGTGGCAAACGTCGGTGGACGTGCCGCCCATGTCAAAACCGATCAGTTTATCATATTCAAGCTCTGCCGCCGTGCGCACCATGCCGACGACACCGCCTGCAGGCCCTGACAGGATCGCATCGCGCCCTTCGAATAGGGCCGCATCGGTCAGTCCACCGTTTGAGCGCATAAACATCAACCGATCGCATCCGCCTTGGGACGTGCCCAACGCATTGGCAACCTGGCTAACATAGCGGCGCAAGATGGGGGACAAATAGGCATCGACCACGGCAGTATCACCACGCGATACCAGTTTGATAAGCGGGCTGGCCTCATGACTAAGAGAGACTTGCGAAAAACCGGTCTCTTTCGCGATTTCTCCCAAACGCTGCTCATGCAGCGGGAAGCGGTAGCTGTGCATCAAGGCAATCGCAACAGAGCGATAGCCCTCGCGGTAAGCCTGCAACAAAGCATCGCGCGCAGGGTCCGCGTTCAAAGGCGACCGCACTGTTCCATCGGAACCCACCCGTTCATCAATCTCGATGACATCATCATAGAGAAGCTCTGGCAGCTGGATATTGAGATCAAAAAGACGTGGACGGTTCTGATATCCTATCCGCAGCAAATCGCGCATGCCTTTGGTAATCAACAGCAGTGTCCGTTCACCCTTACGCTCGAGCAAGGCATTGGTCGCGACAGTTGTGCCCATCTTGACGGCGCTTATCCGGCCCGGTGGAATGGCATCAGCGGGACCAAGCCCAAGCATCTCGCGAATGCCATGAACGGCCGCATCGGCGTAGACTTCGGGGTTTTCGGACAGCAACTTGTGCGTCTTCAACCCACCGTCCGGTGTCTTGGCTACGATGTCGGTGAATGTGCCACCGCGATCAACCCAGAATTGCCACATCAGACGTATCTCCTTTGTTTGCGGACGCGCTATGCGCCGCAGTCATTTCGAATAAGAGGGATCAAGTGCTACTGCAGCGCGTTCGGCAGGAAGAGCGCGATGCTTGGGAACGCGATCAACAAGAACGCCATGGCGAGCATTGTCAGGCAGTAGGGCAGCGCCCCCAACATGACCTCGTTCAGGCTTCCGGATTTCCGCGCACCTTGCACTACATAAAGGTTCAGACCTACGGGCGGCGTAATCAGCGCCATCTCGATCAGGACGATCATCAAGATGCCGAACCAGATCACGTCATACCCCTGCGCCACCACGAGCGGCACAATGATCGGGATCGTGACAACCATCAGCGACAAAGTCTCGATGAAAAAGCCCAGCACGATATAAAGGACAACAACGACCAGGATGGTCTTGAGTGGCGTGAGCCCCAGACCATTCATGAACTCGGTCAGTTCGCGACCCAGCCCAGCAGACGCCAATGTGAAATTCAGGAACGAGGCACCAATCACGATCAGCATGATCATGGAGGTGATCTTGATGGTGCCAGTCAGACTTTGGGTCAACATCGACCAGGAAACACCGCCAAAGGCAAACGCGATCAGGAATGCGCCGGCCACTCCAACGGCTGCGGCCTCTGTGGGCGTCGCCCAACCGCGATAGATCGAACCGACAATCATACCGAACAACAGCAGGATCGGGATTAGATCAATCAAGGCACGCAACATCTGCGGGAACGGAAAGGTGCGGCGAATGCCGCCAAGATCGGGCCGGACAAGGCAGATGATTGCCGTGATGGCCATAAAGGCAACAGCCAGTGCCAGCCCAGGGATCAGACCCGCAAGGAAAAGTTGCGGGATCGATGACTGGGTCAGGAACCCGTAAACAATCAAGTTGATGGACGGGGGGATCATGATCCCCAAAGTACCGCCAGCGGCAATCGCACCAGAGAACAGCTTGGGGTCATAGCCCAGCTTCTCGGCTTGCGGCATGGCCACTGTTGCGACGGTCGCGGCAGTCGCCACGGACGACCCAGAGGTGGCCGAAAACATTGTAGCGGTTGCGATGTTCGCGTGAACGAGACCACCGGGCAACCATGATACCCAACGGTCAAGTGCCGCATAGGTGCGGTTGGCGACACCGCTGCGCACCAGAATTTCGCCAAGCAGGACAAAGAACGGGATGGCGATCAACGTGGCCGAATTCGACGATGACCACACCATGTTTCCCAAGCCTTTGGTCAGCGGAAAGCTGGAAAAGAATGCATCGATACCGAACCCCAAAAGGAACAAGACGATGCCAACAGGGATCGAGAGTGCCAGAAATCCCAGCAGGGCGACAGATACATAGCCAATCATTGAAGTGTCTCCTGCTCGGCGAATGCGCCGACAAAGCCTTCTGTTTCTTCATGCCGGCGCTTGAACAGCAAGCTAAGTGCCGCCAGCGTCGTAAGGGTCGACATCAGCGCGAACCAGACCCAACCGGCAAACCATGGCAGGTGGACCCAGATCAATGGTGTCTCGAGCGGCGTATTCGCTGTTGATCCGTTGACAAGTGACCGTTCCACGACCGGCCATGCCTTGATCGCGATCGTAACAATCACGCCTGTCATGACGATCATTGAAAAGACATCAAACAGTGCTTTCTGGAATGTGGTGCAGCGGGTGCGCAAAAGATCAATGCGCACATGCCCCAGTTCTAGCAGCGTGTAGGACATGCCCCACGCGGTAGCGAGCGCCATCGCGTAACCAGCAATTTCTTCGGTGCCACCAAGGGACGTCCCGAACCGGCGCAAAATGATATCGAGCAGTACAAAGGCCGCGCAGATCAACAGGCCAAAGCCTACGGCAAGCGCCACCCCTTTGTTGATGACCCGCAGGCCATGTATCATCTTGAGTTCCATTTTCAGTCCGCCCCCTGATGCGTTTCTTAGTTGATCGTCACGCCGACTACGGCACCAACGCTCTCGTTCCAGCGCATGGCCCAATCGCCGCCTGCGCGCTCTGCCCATTCAGGAAGGACTTCGCCGGTCAGAATGTCGCGCGCACGGTCGAAATCTGCATCGCTGACTTCAACAAGCGTCATGGCGCGTGCATCGCCGCCAACACATTCGCCATTGCCGGTCAGGCAGGCGATGTCATTGACCAATGCGCCTTGTGCGCTTGCCCATGCTGGATCTTCAAAACCGGTAACGATCTCTGCAGAGATCAGCGCCTGCGTGTCAGCATCAATGCTGTTCCATTTGTCCATGTTGACGGCAGTGACAACAGGATCCCAGCCACCCAGCGGGATCGGCAGCAGGTGTGTGGAGACTTCCCACCAACCCGCACTGTAACCGGAACCCGCGCCAGTGACGGCACAGTCAACAACGCCTTTTTGCAGCGCGCCTGGCACTTCTGCAAAGGACACGTTCACGCCCTCTGCACCCAGTGCTTCAAGCAGTTTGGCGGTCATACGGCCAGATGCACGCACCTTCAGACCTTCAAGGTCAGCAAGGTTTGTGATCGGCGCGTTACAGAACACGACCTGAGGCGGATAAGGTGCAACGGCCAACACATGCGCGTTAAAGCGGTCACGGTAGATATCGGCCAGCATTGGGCGGGCGGCATCAACCATTGCACGGGCTTCATCGGCTGTCAGGGCCAAAAGTGGCACATCAAGACCTTCAAGTTCTGGCGCGTCTGCAACTGCATAGTCAGCAACAGTCATAGCCACGTCATAGACGCCCTGTCCAAGCAACGGATAAATGTCACCCAAGCCAAGGCTCATCTGGTTGTGGGTTGTCAGCTCAACATTGATGTTGCCGCCGGATGCTTCTGGCAATGTAGTGCTCCAGAATGGGGCTTCATATTGGTTGTGCAGCGGCAAGCTGGACCAGCTACCAACGACCGACAGGTCTTCGGCGAAGGTTGGTGTAGCGAGTGCGGTGGTTGCCGCAAGCAGTGCAAGTGTACGTTTCATGTTTAGATCTCCTTGTTGGATTAGTTTGTTGTTATGATTGTTGTTTCTGCATCTTCGGCGACATCAGCAATCAACATGTGGCCAGGTGAATGCGTGATGCACAGCGGCAGTTCAGCATCCAGAAGAACGTTTTGTGGGGTAACACCGCAGGCCCAATAAACCGGTACTTCACCGGCCCTGATCTCGACGGCATCGCCCCAGTCGGGTTGCGAAAGATCATCAATCCCGATCTGCGCAGGATCGCCTACGGCAATCGGCGCGCCATGCGCTTGCGGGTAACGGGCGCTGATTGCTTTGGCCTGAGCAACTTGGTCAGCAGGAATCGGGCGCATCGTCACGACCATCTTGCCGTGGAAAGGCCCCGCTGGCACCAGATCAATGTTTGAACGGAACATCGGAACGTTCTTGGCACTTTCGATATGACGGACCGGGATACCATTTCGCAGCAAGGCGTTTTCAAACGTAAACGAACACCCAAGCGCAACCGTCACCAGATCATCTGTCCAGACATCCGAGATGTCTGTGACTTCTTCACTCAGCACTCCTTGCCGAAACACACGGTACTTGGAGACATCCGTCCGGATATCGATATCATGACCAAGTGTCGGCAGGTTCGGATTCCCGGTGTCACCCAAACCAACCACGGGGCAAGGCTTTGGATTGCGCTGACAAAACCGCAGAAAATCCAGCACATAGCGTTCAGGCAGGATCGCAAGGTTGCATTGCAGTTTTCCCGCAGCCAGACCCGACGTATGGCCATCGTAGGCGCCACTGCGAATAGCAAGACGGACATCTATCGCGCTGGCGGCGACAAGATCGGCGTGAGTGACAGGTTTCGTCAGCATAGCGGCAGCCTTTGTTGGTTAACGAAACCATCACACGGCAACACCGCATCCTGCAAATTATCATTTTATATCAACAGTGATAGAAAATTTGAATTCACTTCGGGTGGGTTCTATCCCACTCCGCAGCTACGTCGCGGGCAATTTCTGCACTGTTTTCAACAAGAAAGCTGCGTGGTTCGGCGAGGTATGACGCCGTAAATGCGAGCGGTGATGGCCGAAAGCCCGGGTCAAATTCTACGATCTGGCCGGATGCCAAAAAATCATTGGCAAGCGCCCTTGGATAAGGGCCAACAGCGATTCCCGCAGCGATCATCTTAAGACTGGCGGACAACGAGGCGGACGCATAGACCCGCAGCTTTGGTCCAACCCTGCGGGATAATTCCGACATCAACTCGCGATAGGGGCGTGTTTTGCTGGAATAGGAAATCACCGGAATCTTGCTCAGATCCGTTTGGGTATTCGAGGCAGAGCGGTACCAATGTAAATCAAAGGCCGGCAGCGCGATATTTTCCACGGTGAACTCTGAAACAGGGCCCATCAAAAGGGCCAAATCCAATCGCCGTTCCAGCAGCGCCGTCCGCAGGTTCAGCGAAATATCGACCGTCAAGTCGACGTTAACCCTCGGGTAGCGTTCGCTAAAGGCCGTCAGGAATGCAGGCAGCCATGCTTGCGCAATCGTTTCAGACGCGCCGACACGAAACAGGCCTTCAGCCTCTGACGGGTTGGCCACACGCTGTTTGATCTCTTCTTCGACAAACAACATTTGCTCGGCGTAGGACAAAAGCAACGTGCCATGTTTCGTCAGCACAAGGTCGCCCGGCCCCCGTTCGAACAGCGACACACGCAACTCGTCCTCCAGATTGGAAATACGTGTCGAAACGGCTGGCTGTGACAGGTTCAGCCTTTCAGCGGCTTTGCGAAACCCGCCAAGGCGTGTCACCCAAAGGAATGTCTTGATTTGGTCAAAGGTCATGACAAATTCATATATTGGATCACGTTGGGCGCAAATCGATAATCTTGGCGTCCAACCCTAGACCCGACTAGATCCCGCCGATCTCACGCAAAAGCGCCAAGACCTGATCAGCCCCTTTGCCCTCGCGCAGTGATGTCATCACGAAAGGCTTGTCTGCTCGCATACGCGTCGCGTCGCGCTGCATGACATCAAGTGACGCGCCGACATGCGGGGCAAGGTCGGTTTTGTTGATAACCAGCACATCGGATTTCGTGATCGCTGGGCCGCCTTTGCGCGGGATTTCTTCGCCAGCGGCCACGTCGATGACATAAACGGTGACGTCGGCCAGTTCGGGGCTGAAGGTGGCAGACAGATTGTCGCCGCCGGATTCGATCAAAATGACTTCGACCTCGGGGTGCCGCGCGACCATCTGGGCGATGGCAGCAAGATTGATGCTGGCATCCTCGCGGATCGCCGTATGCGGGCAACCACCTGAATCAACGCCGATAATGCGATCTGCGGGCAGAATTTGCATGCGGGGTAGGGCCTCGGCG
>CBDTYC010000062.1:0-11310 GCA_965364495.1 uncultured Yoonia sp.
CATACATGCCGGGTGCAAAGCACAACTTTTACTGGTCAATGCAACTCCATCCGAGCGCGCGCTGACACACTTGTTTGCACATCTTGGCGGCACCTGCGCCGGCCAAATAAATCATCTATGATGACGGAACGTGTATTTCGCGCGCGTGTACCCCGAGAACAAGCAAGGCAGGCCACAGCAGGTACGCTTCGATTTCGATATTTTCGCCAAATGACAGCAACGTCAAAGTCATCATAATTCCCATCGGTAGCCTTCCGCGCGGGCCAAGGGTTGCGTCTTTCATTGCAAGGAGGGTTTGCCAAACGAATGGCACCAGCAAACCAAGCATGCCCACCACTCCCTTGACGAACAACAAGCCAAACCACGTGTGGTGGCTGCCAATCGGCATATACTCGACCGCGTGGGACCCTGGGTGGACGGTACCGTGGCCGAACCAGAACGCCTCGTTCTGCCAACGTTCTGACGCGATCCGCTGCAACGTCTCGCGGACGCGGGTGCTGTCGGCGCGGGCACCTTTGAACGCTGAAACAGCGTCATTTGCAGCACTTGCCAACGTGCCCCCGATCACTGCCAGCGACGCGGTAAGGCCAGCAACAACCTGCCATGCCCAACCCCGCAAAAGAAGCGGCATCATCCGAGGTCCAATCGTGCAGGCGACCAAACCCACAAGTCCCATGCGCGATTTGCTTGCGAAGATCATACCCCTGCCAGCCACGCTGCAGATTGCCCGCCATTTGATGACTTTCTCTTCCAGTGCAAACAGCACCATGACAACGCCCAGCAGTGCCGCAAAAGGCGACCAAGGTGCGTAAAACTGCCAACGCGGTGTCCAGCTTGCCGGATCCCATGTGAACAGGAACACCGAGAAATATTCTGGGCCAGGACCGCCGATCGCCTTCAGCGGCGAGGTAAAGATGCGTTCTGGCAACCCCACGTATGGGGCAACCAATAGAACCGGCGCGATGATAAGCGTCCACAGGCCGACAACACATTGCGCGCGCACGACAACGTCGCGCCGTATCGGCAAGACGGCGCCGGCAAGCGGGAACAGCGCGAGAAGGGCCCAGCCCTTTGCCCAGCCGATGGATGACTTGATGGTTTGCTTAAGTCCCAGACCCCAATCAAGATGCCCGACCCAAAGTGTGACCAGCATAACAATCATGCCAAATATCCACCCCCAGATTACGGGGGGAATTGGGCCTGTCGCCCGCATGTCAGCACGTACCGCCGGTCCAAGGTAAAGGACTAGAACGACCAATCCCCCCAAGATCCACGCAATGACGGGACCAACAACATAAAGGGACCCGATTGCATAGAGCGGCCACGTCATGGTCAACGTGCGGTAAATCAACCGCTCGATCGGGTTGTCCGCGATCATGTTGCGGACCCCGGTGAATTGAGCAAGCGGCCAATTAACGCAAGCCGAACCCAACCCATTGCAAGCCCCAGAAGCAACATCATTGTCGCCGCAACACCGGCAACAAGCGCCAGTTTGCGGTTCGGGGATGATGGTCGGTCAGGCAATGACGGATTTTCGAGGACCTGCACCAACGGATAAGACGCATAGACGTCTGCCTTGCTGGACTGTGCACGCGCAATCGCAGACGCAAAAACAGCTTCGGCAACCGAGAAATCCCGCTCGAGATCCTGCAGTTCTGCGGCGGCGGTTGCCTTGGCGTTGATATCCGCTTGGCTTGCTGCGATCCGCTCATGCAAGGTGGCCAGTTCTTCTTGCGCACCTGCGCGTTCGGCATCCATCCGGATCAACTGTGCCAGCAAATCGGCGCGCACGCCTTGCGGCGCTAGATCGAGCTGTGTCATCTGTTCTTCGTTCAGGCCAGTGATTGCACTACCCAACCTACGCGCCGCGGCCAACGCCGTATCGCGGCTGTCGCGCGCGGCTTGAACCTTTGGATGAAGAACACCGTAATGCGCGTTTGCCTCGGCCAGTTCGGCCTCGAACTTTGAAATCTCCTGAAGCATTGCCACGTAGGACCCGTCGGCAAACAGTTTCAAGGTTGCGGCGGCATTCGCGACATCAAGCCCAAGCTGGTTTTCGAGTTCCACAATGGCGGCCACTTTGTCGTCGAGCCTTGCAGTTCGTTCCTGAATTTGTGCTTCGAGGGTCAAGTGACGATCCAGAAGAACATCGTACTGCGCCACGGACAAAAGCCCGCTGGTATCTTGCAAGTTCGCAATATTCCCACGGGTGCGCGCAACAGAGTCGCGGTAATCGGAGATAGCTTGCAGGCCGCTGTCCTCGCGAGTGCTGACCTCGTCAGAGCGCAGAGCGTCAAGTTCGGTAAAGAACGCGGCGATTATTGCTTCACCGCGCGCCTGCGCCTCGATCGGGCTGCCGCCTGTGATTTCGACATGGATCAGGCTTGTTTGATCAACCAGTTGAATGCGCGGGCGTCCAAGCTGGGATTGTTCGACCCCCAAGGCCATTGATGCGGCTTTCAGGATGCGGTCGGCGTTAAGAAGGCGCTTGTAGGTTTCCGTGGGGCTAACCGCATTGCTTGCAAATGCCGAGTTTGCGTAAGACGACGCTTGCCCGATGCCGTTAAGGTTCAGCGATGCCGACGCACCAGACCCTGGCAGGATCAGGGAAGTATAGGACTTGTAGCTTAGCGGCGCCGTCTTGAGGTATCCCGTAATCGGGACCCAGATCAGACCACAGCCCAGCAAGGCAAATGCAATGTACCTTGGCAGTCGGCCCAAATCGCTAAGTTTGCCGCCCATGAATGCGCGTCGGATCCAGCGACCGCGCGTCGGCGCTGTCTGCGGGGTGCTGAAGGGCATCGTTTCTTGCATGGACATCGGAAGTCTCCTTTTCCGATGTTTTACAGGGATGCCATCGTGCAATCATCCGCGCGGACGGCCTATTTGCCAAAGCATTCGAGACTTTTGCTATCCGAACGGATAGGTCAGAATAATCCTGCTTCGCGGGCGATAAGCGCGGCTTGCGTCCGATTAGCAGCACCGAGTTTGCGGTAAAGCGTCTTCATATGCAGTTTGACCGTTGGTTCCTGTATCTCAAGATCGCGGGCGATTTCCTTGTTGGACTTGCCTTCGGTCAGACCTTTCAGGACTTGCAGTTCACGCTCTGTCAGTTTGTCGGCCAATGGATTCTGGGGGGCTTCTGTGACGGCTGTCATGAAATCAATGGGGGCATATTGTTCCCCCATCGCCATGAATTTGACAGCGTTTACCAGCGACTTCGCGGGCAGTGACTTTGGCACGAAACCAGCGGCCCCCGCTTCTAGCGCTTCTTCCGCGATCTGCTTTGTTGCCTCTCCAGAGATCAAGGCGACGCGCTGGCCACCCCCAAGTCCGATTGCGGCCTTCAATCCATCAAGGCCATTCATACCCGGCATATTATAGTCGAGCAGAATTAGGTCGAACGGATCGCCTTTTTCGATTTCGGCACATGCTTGGTCAAATGTTCCGACTGCGGCGGTTTGAATATCACCGGCCCCCTCCAGGAAAAGTACAAGTGTATCCCGCAAGAGATCATGATCGTCGGCAATCAATATGCGCATAGAGCGTTCCTCATTAATAAGAGCACTCTAGGTTGCAAACACACGGGATCAAAGTCCGAAATTTCGGCGATTTCGGGCGTACGGATAACCCGAACGGATAGGCTACCCTGTCCTAAACATCGCGACAGCCGCCCATATGGCGCTTGTTACCTCCGCCTGCCCCCGTCACATACCCCGCTGCTCAGTTGAGCCGGCATCCTGTTTTCGTTGATCAAGATGGCAATTGAACACGAACTCAGGACTGCCAAAATGAAACATGCGACTTTTGACGACACAGCGACAACAGTTACGTCGAAGCTGACAGAAACATTCCTGCCTGCGTTAGATCTGTCACTGGTCGATGCCGATTCTGCGAAGGTAATTGCAGCACTGCTGGCCCCGGGCCGCCGCCGCGCCTACTTCATGAATGCACATTGTTGCAATGTCATGCGCAACGATCGCCAGTACGCTGCTGCCGTCCGTAGCGCAGACATGCTTTTGCCGGACGGGGCCGGCGTTGCGTTGGCCGCCAAGATGACCGGCCAGACGTTGACGGAAAACCTGAACGGCACTGATCTTGTACCTGCGTTGGTTGCAGAGGCCGCGAACATGGGCAAATCTGTCTACTTCTTCGGCGGCAAACCCGGAACAGCTGAACGCGCTGCACAGTCACTTCAAAAAGCAATCCCGCATCTGATGGTTGCTGGCACCAGTAATGGCTACGAAGACGCAGCAAACGAAGAAGCCGTTGTCGCAAAGATCAACGCCAGCGGCGCCGACATCGTTCTGGTTGCCCTTGGCGTTCCGATGCAAGAACTTTGGCTGCAGCGCAACGCGAACCAGTTGAATGCGGGCCTTACGATGGGTGTTGGCGCCGCTTTTGATTTCCTTGCGGGGAATGTCGCGCGCGCGCCTATGTTCATTCGCAAGGCAAAGTTCGAATGGGTTTGGCGCCTCGCGATGGAACCCCGCCGGATGGCCAAACGCTACATCGCGGGCAACGCAGCCTTCATTGCACATGCGGGCCTCAAGGCACTACGCCAGCTTTCTTCGGCGGCCGTGATGCGCAAAGCCATGGATGTCACAGTTGCTTCGACCGCGATCATCGCGTTGGCACCCGTCTTTCTTGGAACGGCGCTGGCGATCAAACTTGAAAGCAAGGGGCCTGTGTTCTTCAAGCAAACCCGCGTCGGCAAGGATGGAAAAACCTTTTCGATGTACAAATTCCGGTCGATGGTCACCGACGCCGAGAAATTGCGCGCAGAGTTGTTGGCCACATCAGACCGCGAAGGCATTTGCTTCAAGTCGCGCACCGACCCGCGGATTACACGCGTTGGCCGGATCATCCGCCGCCTTTCGATTGATGAACTGCCACAGGTCATAAACCTCCTGCGTGGCGAAATGGCCATTGTCGGACCGCGCCCCGCCCTGCCCAGCGAAGTTGCAGCCTACCCTGTTCGTGCATACGGGCGGTTGGCCGTAAAGCCCGGCATCACGGGTGTTTGGCAAGTCTCTGGCCGTGCAGAAATCGGCTTCGACCAAATGATCGACATGGACCTGGCATATGCCGGTTCGCGCACTGTGCTTCTCGACATCATCCTCATCGCAATGACCTTCCGCGCTGTCATCTCTGGCCGCGGCGCACATTAACAATTTCTTCTCGTTACAAGGACCAATCTTATGACACATATCCGCAAAGCAGTTTTCCCGGTCGCAGGCATGGGCACACGTTTTCTTCCGGCAACAAAGTCGATCCCGAAAGAGATGTTGCCCCTCGTTGATCGCCCTTTGATCCAATACGCCGTTGACGAGGCCCGCGAAGCAGGAATCGAGCAGTTCATCTTTATTTCGGCCGCTGGCAAAGGCGCACTGGAAGATTACTTCGACACCGCAGCCGCACTCGAAAACCGCCTGCATGCGGCAGGCAAGACAGACGCGCTTGAAGCCATCGAGCGGACCCGCATGCCAGAAGGTGCATTGACGATCCTGCGCCAAGCCAACCCGTTGGGTTTGGGACATGCCGTCCGCCAAGCACGTCAACTGATCGGAGATGAGCCCTTTGCCGTGCTGCTGCCCGACGATGTCATCAAAGGCCAGCCCGGCGCGTTAAAGCAGATGGTGCAGGCGCATGCCGATACAGGTGGCCACATGGTCGCGACCATGGATGTGCCGCGTTCCGCGACAAGCGCCTATGGCGTTTTGGACATTGATCACGAAGTTGGCCGCCTTGCGTATGCACGTGGCATGGTCGAAAAACCGCGCGCTGATGTAGCACCATCCACCAAAGCAGTGATCGGTCGCTATATCCTTGACGCGCGCATCTTTGACCGGCTCGACACGTTGCGCCCGGGTGCCGGTGGCGAACTCCAACTGACCGATGCAATCAATGCCGATGTGGCATCTGTTGGTGTGTCAGGCTACCGCTTTGCAGGCGAACGTTTCGATTGCGGGTCGGTTCAGGGATTCGTGCAAGCGACGGCGGCCTTTGCTTTGGACCGTCCAGAGCTGCGCGATGCGTTCGAAATGTTCCTTGAAAACCGCCTGAACCCGCTGCAGATGGCCGCATAAGAACAAAACCTATCCGAAAGGGTAGGTCTGTATCCCGATGCCCGAATGCGTCGGTCCGCACAACATGTCAAACAAAGCGGAACCTTTGAAGGAGATCGCTTTGTTTGGAACATTGATAAAGACGACACTGGGCCTTGTGACTGCGATGGGCATCGCATCCATCGCCGCCGCGCAAGATGTGGCTTTGCCTACTGGCGACATTGTCCTGACAGTTACGGGAGAGATCGACGTCACAAACGCTGAAGGCGCGCTTGTTTTCGATTACGACGCATTGGCTGCACTTGATGCCGAGACATTCGAGACAACGACTATCTGGACCGAAGGTCTGAATAGCTTTCAAGGCGTTTCGCTTAAGACGCTGACAGATCTACTTGGCACAAAAGAAGGGACGCTTTTGGCCACCGCTATCAACGACTACACCGTGGAAATACCGGTATCCGATGCAGTCGAAGGCGGCCCTATTATCGCCTACCTTATGAACGACAAAGAGATGTCCGTTCGTGATAAAGGTCCACTTTGGGTGATCTACCCATATGACAGCAATGCAGATTACCGCTCTGAAGTAGTTTACTCGCGCAGTATCTGGCAACTCGACAGGATCGAAGTGGTCAAGTAACCCAAAAGAGCGACAACAACCGTTATCGGTCCAAGGGGGCAACCTTGCCAAGGAAAACGAAGTTAAGGCCCAAGACCAGTCGAACCGTTGCGGTTGTGACTGGTCTTGTTGCGTGTATCGCAATCGCGTTTCTGTCATACAAAGTGACGCGCGAAATACGCCTGCTTGGCTCTGCAAGCTCGGACAACGTACAATGGGCATTGGCCCAAGCCGAGGTCGAGTTCCTTGAACTCCGCAACCAGGTCGAGGCCGAAGCCCAAGATCTAAGGCAGATTCGGCAGAAATTTGACGTTTTCTATAGCCGCATCACAACAGTGTCCCGCGCACAAGTGTTCACTGCCTTGCGAGAGAGTGATGCGTCTCGGGCGCATCTAGAGACGATCACCTCCTTTCTTGATGATGCGGTCGTGTTGATTGATGCGGAAGATTCGGCGTTGCTTCGCGGCTTGCCAGAGCTTTCAAGGCTCACCGCAGAGGCCCGTCCGGTCGTACGTGCGCTGACCACATCCGGCTTAACACTTTTTGCGCAAGCAGCAGACGACCAGCGCGCGGCAGTCGCGCGCACTTTGGTGCAACTTGCCGAGGCATTGGCCGTTTTGATCGGCGCCTTGGCACTTTCTGTCCTCTACCTCTACCGGCTGAACAAACAGATTTACAAACGCGAACGTGAAAGAAACCAAGCCGCCACGCGCATGGATACTGTCATGGGAACATCACTGGACGGGGTTATCGTCAGCGATGCACAAGGGCGGATTCTGGAGTTTAGCCCCGCCGCCGAGGCAATTTTCGGACATTACGCCGAAGATGTTAAGGGGCGCGAAATCGGCGAAATCATTGTTCCTGATCATATGCGCGATGCCCACAACAAAGGCATGGAACGCATGCGCCTTGGTGGCGAAAAACGCGTCGTCGGCAAAGGGCGCGTCCAGCTTGAGGCGAAACGCGCCAATGGTGACATCTTTCCTGTGGAGATTGCTATTCAGTCGGCTGAGACAGATCAGGGTTCCATTTTTATTGCCTTTCTACGCGACATTTCGTTGCGCGTTGCCGCCGAAGCCGAACTTGTCGCCGCCCGCGACAAGGCACTTGCAAGCGAAAAGATGAAAACTGATTTCTTGGCCACAATGAGCCATGAAATCCGGACACCGCTGAATGGTTTGCTGGGCAACATGAGCCTGCTGCAGGATACACCGCTCAACAGTCTGCAAGAGCGATATGTCGGCTACATGGAATCGTCTGGCCGTCTGTTGATGAGCCACATTTCCGATGTTCTGGACATCACACGTTATGATGCAGGGAAATTGACGACACTTTCCGAACCAATGAATATCTCGGCATTGCTTCAGGATATCATCGACAACCAAAGCAGCACGGCATCGCAGAACGAGACCACGCTGGACTGGGGCTGGGATGGCCCTGCGATGAACTGGATCAGTTCAGACTATGACCGCATCCAGCATGTCATGATGAACCTGATCGGAAACGCTGTAAAATTCACGAAGCGCGGGAAGGTTTCGGTTACTGCAAGCATCATTGAAACAGACGACACGCCACAACTGAGAATCGAGATCGCAGACACAGGGCCGGGAATCTCCGATGATCTTGTGACAAAAATCTTTGATGATTTCGTGACCGGCAATACGGCCTACGACCGCGAAGTTGGCGGCACCGGTCTGGGCCTAAGTATCGCAAAGCGGTTTGTCACCTCATTGGGCGGGACGGTTGGCGTTGAAAGCTTTGTTGGCAAAGGCAGTACGTTCTGGATTCAACTGCCGGTCACAGCTGCTGATGAACCGATCCGCGCAGAAAACGCCACAAAGGACCAAGGGGCAGGTCAACGACTGCAAATCCTGCTGGTTGAAGACAATGAAATTAACCGCATCGTCGCGCGCGAAATGATCGAAGCAGAAGGCCACACTGTGACGCTCGCACATGACGGGCGCGAGGGCGTCGAAACGTCAAAGGCCCAGAAGTTTGATTTGATCTTCATGGACATCAGTATGCCCATCATGGACGGGCGCGTCGCTACAAGGGAAATCCGCAAAAGTGCTGGCGCGTCCGCAGATACACCCATCATCGCCCTCACAGCCAACGCAATGGCCGAAGAGCAGGAAAACTTTAGATCCGACGGGATGACCGGCATTTTGACCAAGCCGCTTTCGCGCCGCGCCTTACGAAAAGTTCTGGCGGCACATCAACCGCAAGATTCTGGCGGCACGACCAGTCCCGTCTCACATGACCACAATGCCGAAACACGCGCTGCGCTAGGCGAGGTTGCGTTTGTGAAACTGCGGGGCCGCTTCGTGAACGAGGTCGAAGCCCTGATCGACTGGATGCAGTCCGACACAACGCAAGACTATATCGAGATTGCCGGTCGTTCACACAAAGTGGCAGGAAGTGCTTCGGTGTTCGGCGCGACGCAGCTTCATGAAACCCTGAAAGGGTTGGAAGTCGCAGCAAAGTCCGGCGACAATGACGAAATCGAAAACAGGGTCATCACATTGGGTCGTGTCTGGCGTGACACCAAGGCCGCACTGCTGGACTAGCCCTTAGCGAAAAAGCGCGACCGCGCCGATAACGCCCAAAGCGCGCCCGATTTCCGTGATATTCGTGACCGTGCTGTCATAGCATGCCAACGCATCGCCGGGCAGAAGGTAGGGATCATAGTCATCACGGTCCGCCCGCCGCAGAAGGTCTTCGATGTCGCGTTCGATCACGGCAGAAACACCTGTTATTGGGTTGCGAGAGAACAGCACAGATGACCTTGCAGCGCTTGTGCTGCGTGATCCACCGACGCAGTTTGCGTCAATCACAGCTTGCATATAGCGCGTGCCGTATGGGACTTCGCGAACCGTCTGGCCGATCGCAGATGCCGCATTATTGGTGGCAGGCTGGGTCAGGTTTGACAGGTAAAGGCTGACGCCCGGCGGGCTGATCGGACTTGGGCGCATCAGGTCTTCTTGAAAGCACTGACGGCTTGGCACTGAAATTTCGTCGCCGGTCAGTAACATGATGTCGACAGCATTCTGACCTTCAAAGACACCCCGCATATCAAGCCGGTAAACCGCACCGTTCCGGCGAACGATGACCGCAGAAATATCTGCATCCGGCCTGACCCCGCCTGCCGACCGCAAAGCAGCCGACAGATTGCGCCCTTCGGTCGATGCGCCCAGCGCATCCTGCCTGCGACTGTCCAGACTGTTACCCGGAATTCCGCCAATCTCGACAGCGCGCGGTTCAAAAACTGCGCCGGAAACGCCAACGGTCACTGACGCAAAATCGGATGCCCGCACGGAAATGCGCGGCGCGTCACTATAGAAATCATTGTCCAACAATTGGCGCGCAATGTCCGCTTCGATCTGGTCAGTACTCTGGCCTTGGGCGCGTATGGGTTCCAGAAACGGCAGCTTTAATGTGCCGTCACGCGAAATCACATAATCACCGTTAAATGTTTCGTCATCGCCAACACGTACATTCACAAGGTCATTGCGCGTTAAGCGTTCGCCGCGCAAAGCTGCGGCAGCGATCGCGGACCCCTTGCCCAATCCATCATAACCACCCAAAGGCAGACATTTCCGCGCATTGAGCGCCGGCGACCTTAGAAATTCCGCATTCGCACGCGTCACATGTGGTTCGCGGTACTGCGCTTGATATGCATTGCCCTGCGCAACCTCTTCAAGGTTGTCTGGTGGGTCATACCGGGTACAGGCCGCACAGAGGATGAGCGCTGAGACAGCACACCGATTGAAAATGGAAAACGCCAAGCGAGCCTCACGAACATATTTTGATCTCTCACTAGGGCTAACACGTTAGACGGTCTACGGGAACGATGTATAACATCCTACCCGAACGGATATGCGATCTGCCTTTTGCGCCCCGCTTCTGGCCAGAGGCGTCCGCGACACAGTTACAACAAAACCTTAGTTCTGTCCTCAGCCGATCAAGAGGACGCCAAAGACATGCCGATCACTTCTCAATCCAAAGCCTTCGTTGGCAACCTGATGGCCTATGGCGCATCAGAGGTTGCATCAAAGGCATCGCGGTTGCTGGTCGTGATGGCCGTTGCGCGCACACTCGAACTGAAAGAAATCGGTATCGCAGCATCAGCAATCGCCGCTGGCGACATTCTAAAGTCACTCACGGAAAATGGTGTCGGGCAAAGGATTATTGCCGCCCGCCAAGAAGATCTGGCATCTGTCTGTGCAACAGCGCAGCGCATTTTCTGGGCATGGTGTACCGGCCTGTTTGTCATGCAGGCCGCTATCGCTGCGGGTTTTTACTTTCATGGCAACAGTCCGGTGCTTGCCCTGCTGATCCTGATCTTGGGCGCCGAGTATCTGTTCATGCCCGCCGGACTGGTTCACGTCGCGCTGGCGATGCGCGCTGGTAAACTGAAGCAGACAGCATCAATTGCGGGCGCACAAGTTGTCGGCGCGAACTTGATGTCAGTTGTATTGGTTCTTGTCTGGCCTTCTGCACTGGCACTTCTTTTGCCGCGGCTTTTGTCGGCACCTATCTGGTTGATTGCAGTGCGCCGCCTTCATCCGTGGCAGGTTGATGCCAGCGCACCGCTTGCACCGATCCGCCCGTTTTTCACATTCGGCC
>CBDTYC010000063.1:0-11273 GCA_965364495.1 uncultured Yoonia sp.
CAACTCGTTGAAACACCCCCGCCATTTGAAGTAATGGGTGTAAAAACCCAGCCAGAGGATTGCTGACAGTCCCAGCGACGCAATCAAGAGTAGCTTTCTAAGAACCCCTGCCATCATTCGACCTTTCCGAGGGTGCCTGACTTCCAATGCCCACGCAGTCTGCGTAGCTGATGGTCGCGGCCTACAATAGATGCCCCGACTTTGCCGCCTTCGTTGCCAGATACGCTAGATTATGCGGGTTCTCGCCCACTTTCAGCGGAACACGTTCAGTCACGACCACGCCGCAAGCCTCCATCCGCGCAACCTTGGCAGGGTTGTTCGTCAGTAGCCGCACCGATGAAAACCCCATCCGTTTCAAAATCTCTGCACCAATGCGAAAATCGCGCTCGTCGTCCTCAAAACCCAAACGGTGGTTTGCCTCGACTGTGTCAAACCCCTGATCCTGTAGGGAATATGCGCGCATTTTGTTGGCCAGTCCTATTCCGCGGCCTTCCTGGTTGAGATAGAGCAGGACGCCCGTCCCTTCTTCGCCCATCTGTGCCAAGGCCCCGCGCAATTGCGGGCCGCAGTCGCATTTCAACGAACCAAGCAGGTCACCCGTAAAACAGGCCGAATGCAGGCGCGACAGCACAGGTTTTGACCGATCCGGCTGACCGATCTCTACTGCGTAATGCTCCTCTGCGCCGTCATCGGGACGGAAAATATGCAATCTGCCCGCCTCGGCGACCTCGAGCGGCAAGCGCGCAGAGATAATCGGGTTCAACGGGCTAAGCCCTGTATCAAGTGCCGCATCCGCCGGGACCAGCGTTAGATTATGCTTGGCTGCAAAACCCTTGGCATCGTCAACATGCAGTACCAATGCCGCAGGCAACAGGCGCGCGGCCTTGGTCAACGCAATCGCCGCGCGGTGCAGATCGGCAGATCCGTCGCGGGTTGCCTGCAACGGTCCCTTCATAGGTGCGCGCAGATCATCAGCAGGATCAGCAATTGACCGCACCCAAGACAGCGTTGCATCCGGCGGAAGCTTGATCCGCGCCAGATCACCGTCATAGGCAATTGCCTTCAGGGTCTGCGCCCGCCAACTTGTCACAGCCAGAACGGCATCGCCGCCCAAAGTGCGCAAATCAGCCAAACGGGCAGCATCCAGCGTCTCTGCAGCCAACACAACCGCGCCGCCTTCCAGCACAACCGGCACACCCATGCGCAAGTCGGCACGGGCACGCGCCAGTCGTTCTGTAATGTCGGGGGCGAATGCCATCACGAAAAGCCTTTTAATTATTTCAACAGATAGCGGTTTCACGGGCAAAGTGAAACATTTGCACGTCAAATCACACGAGCGTGTGAAAGTTTCATCCTGCTGCTTGTTCAGAACGTATCAAGAGCACAAGTCTAAGGGACGTTAAAGAGGAGGCTGTCATGGGACAACTCAAGAAAATCTTGCTGGTAGACGACGATGATGACCTGCGCGAGGCGCTTGGCGAACAGCTATTGATGACAGAGGACTTCGACGTTTTCGAAGCCGACGATGGTGCGAGCGCGATGGTGAAGGCCAAAGAGGGTCTTTATGATCTCATGATCCTTGATGTGGGTTTGCCAGATACCGATGGCCGCGAGCTTTGCCGCTTGATGCGCAAGCAAGGCGTAAAATGTCCGATTGTCATGCTGACCGCCCAAGATAGTGACAGCGACACGATCTACGGCCTTGATGCCGGTGCGAACGACTATATCAGTAAACCATTCAAGTTCCCTGTCCTGCTGGCGCGTTTGCGCAGCCAGTTGCGCACACATGAACAGTCCGAAGACGCTGTTTTCCAGCTTGGGCCCTATACGTTCAAGCCCGCCCAGAAACTGCTTTTGACCGAGGACGACAAAAAGGTCCGTCTGACGGAAAAAGAGACGAATATCCTGAAGTTTCTGTATCGCGCCACCGACGGCGTTGTCGCACGCGATGTGCTGCTGCACGAGGTTTGGGGCTATAATGCCGGTGTAACGACGCACACATTAGAGACACATATTTACCGGCTTCGCCAAAAAATAGAACCAGATCCGTCAAATGCTCGCCTTCTTGTGACCGAATCTGGAGGCTATCGTTTAGTGGCATAGTGATGCGACCGGTGCAAAGTGTGTCCCTTTGACATGCATCGGACCTCCCAAGTTCCCGCCGGAGATCGGGCAAATCTCCACCTCCCTGTTGGACTTGCCCGGGCTTCGTGCCCGGGCTTTTTTTCGCCTCTGGCTATTTGGCACGAGCGGCTTAGTTTAAGCAAAGTAACACAATCGGAGAGACCACATGAAAACCGCCAAAGATTATCTGGATGAAGCCAATGCTGTTGTCCCTCGCCTAAGCACCGAAGACGCGATTGCCAAATACAGAACTGAAGGTGGCGTCTTTGTTGACGTGCGCGACAGCGGCAGCATCGCCCAAAGTGGCACAATCGCAGGCGCACACCGTATCGCCCGTGGCATGATAGAGTTCATGGCCGACCCTGCGACACAGCTTTACAATCCGGTCCTGCAAAAAGACGCGGATATCTATCTGGTATGCGGTGCGGGCGGTCAGGCCGCTCTGGCTGGTAAGACGTTGAAAGATATGGGCTATCACAAAGTCACCAACATCGGTGGCTTCGGCGATTGGAAAGCAGCGGGCGGCCCAGTCGAGGGTTAACCCAATGCTTGGGTCCAGTCCGCGATCAAGTCGTCAATGTCTTCGATTCCAACGGATACCCTGATCAAATTCTCTGGAATTCCGGTATGCGGCTCAATCGTATACCGGTGTTCCACAAGGCTTTCGACACCCCCGAGGGACGTCGCCCGCAAGAACAGTTGCAGCTTGCCCACAACCCGCAAAGCCTCTGTCCGATCGCCTTTGACCAGCACGGATAACAGGCTGCCGTAGCCGCCTTTCATCTGTCTTGTCGCGATGTCATGGCCAGGATCATGCGGCAGGCCCGGATACAGAACATCGTCCACTTTTTGGTGCGCCAGCAATGCCTCGGCCAGTGTTTGTGCATTCTGTGACATGCGTTCGACCCGCAAAGGCAGGGTCCGCATTGCGCGAATCAATAGCCACGCTTCAAACGGCCCAAGAATGGCGCCCGCCATCTTTCGGTCGGATTTGATCATCCCCCAGATTGTGGCATGCGTCGCGCGCGTGGACAGTACACCTGCCAGAACGTCAGAGTGTCCGTTGATCCCTTTGGTCGCCGAATGCATCACGATGTCGGCCCCATGATCCAGCGCCCGTGTCAAAATTGGCGTCGCGGCTGTCCCATCAACGACCAGCGTTGCTTGCGTGGCATCCGCTATGGCGCGGATATCGACCGTCTTCAGCCAAGGGTTTGACGGTGTTTCAATAAAGACCAGATCAGCGGCCTGCGCTTGACACACAGCCAAAAGGTCAGCTGCATCCACTTCGATCAGAGTGATCGCGCGGCGGGTACAAAAATCGCGAATCCAGGCTGTCGTACCCCAATAAATCCCTGACTGCACAATCGCCGTGCCACCGTTGGGCAAGGTCCGAAATACAGCCGCAATCGCCGCCATGCCGGAGGGGAACAACAACGTCTCGGCGGCATCTTCCAGAACACGCAGTACTTCTTCTGCTTGCCGCAGATTGTCTGAATTATCGCGTGAATAGATATTATCAGACCTGTGCAGGTCATAGTTTTCGTCCCGCGTGAATGTGGTTGAAGGTTGCAGCGCAGGGACGACGCCGCCTGATTGCGCATCCAGTACTCCGGCCGCGTGGGCGGCAATCGTGGCGGGTTTCAACTTTTTATCCATAAGGCTTTGTGCCGTGCTGTGGGCCAAAGATGCAAGCCTGCTTTAGCTGTCAAATTCCTCAGCGGCGTAGCCCTGTACGTACAGCAGCGCTGTCAAGTCGCCGTGATTGATCCGCACGTCGCACTGCGCCTGCACCGTTGGTTTCGCATGCAGTGCGACACCTGTCCCGGCAAGGTTCAGCATTCCCAGATCATTCGCGCCATCGCCCACGGCCAATACGTCAGAAGCCGTGATCCCCAAACGCGCGCTAATTTCTTCGAGCGCCTGAACCTTGGCGGCTTTGCCCAGAATCGGACGGGCCACGTCACCGGTCAGCTTTCCATCGGAGATCAGCAGGGTGTTCGCCCGATTCTCGTCAAAGCCGAGGGCTGCCGATACCTGTGCCGTGAACGCGGTAAAACCACCCGAAACCAGTGCCGCATATGCTCCATTTGCTTTCATCGTACCAACCAAAGCGCGCCCGCCGGGCATGTAGGTAATCCGCTCTTCAATCACTTTGGCGATGATGTCTTCGGGCAGGTCTTTCAGCAGGCCAACCCGCTCGAGCAACGCGTCCTCGAAATCCAGTTCACCATTCATGGCGCGCGCCGTGATGTCCGCGACATGCGCGCCAACACCTGCTTCGGCGGCAAGTTCGTCAATGCATTCCTGCTGGATCATCGTGCTGTCCATATCGGCCAGCAGCATCTTCTTGCGCCGTCCGGCCAGCGGCTGCACCACCAGATCAACGCCAGCCTGTTGCAGGTCGGCCCAGACGTCCCAGTGATTGTCCGGTGCTTGCGCAATCGGGAATTCGGCGACTTCATCGATGCAAAGCCAGTTTGCATCGCCCCCGCCCCAAGCGTTGCGCAAGCTATCAACCAGCGCGGCATCCAGATTGCGGGCATTCGGGGCAGTGATCAGCGTGACGACCTGCATTTGCAAACCTCTTATTGGCGTTTGGGCACGGTCTAGCGTCGTCTTGTGAAATTGGCACCCCCCAAAGTCACCATATGTGATCGATCCAGTTTCCTATCCGCTTCAGACGTGTCGCAAAAATCAACTCACCCGCCGATTTTGGACCCATTTCGCAGTTGCAGCACCCGTTTGCGCCGTCTATGTCCAGCCGTGGGACACCCTTCCCCAACGAAGGGCGAATATCTGTGAGGATACCAGTGATGGTTAAGACTACTTTGGCAGCGCGCGATGTCGTGCGTAAACCACAAATGCGGCCAACAAATCCGCGTTTTTCTTCCGGCCCTTGTGCCAAACCCCCCGTCTGGAAACTTGAAGCACTCAGCGATGCCCCCTTGGGCCGTTCGCACCGTGCCGCTGTCGGCAAATCAAAGCTTGCCGAAGCAATTGACCTGACGCGCGAAATTCTGGGCGTGCCTGCGGATTACCGCATTGGTATCGTACCTGCCTCCGACACGGGCGCCTTTGAAATGGCAATGTGGTCGCTCCTTGGTGAACGTCCTGCACAAATGGTCGCATGGGAAAGTTTTGGCGCAGGCTGGGTCACCGATGTGGTCAAACAGCTGAAAATCGACGCGACCGTACATACGGCAGAGTATGGCGAGATCGTGGATATGGGCGCGCTGAACTACGACAACGACGTCTGCTTTACATGGAACGGCACGACATCGGGCGTGCGCGTCGTGTCCGGCGATGTGATTCCTGCAGATCGTGCAGGATTGACCTTGTGTGATGCGACCTCTGCCGCGTTTGCCCAAGACCTGCCTTGGGACAAGCTGGATGTCACCACATTCTCTTGGCAAAAAGTGATGGGCGGCGAAGCGGCTCACGGCATGCTGATCCTGAGCCCGCGTGCTGTCGCGCGCCTTGAAAGCTACACTCCGGCTTGGCCCCTGCCCAAGATTTTCCGCATGACCAAAGGTGGCAAACTGATCGAAGGTATCTTCAAGGGCGAAACGATCAACACACCGTCCATGCTCGCGGTAGAAGACTACCTAGTCGCGCTGAAATGGGGTCGCTCGATCGGCGGTCTGGACGCGTTGATGCACCGCGCCAATGCCAACGCGCAAGCAATCTGGAATTTCTGCGCCACCAAACCCTGGATTGCCAACCTCGCTGTTGATCCTGCGACACGCTCGAACACATCCGTGTGCCTCAAGTTTACAGACGACCGGATTACCGACGGGGCAGCATTCGCCAAAGCGGTCGCAAAGCGGCTTGAAGCAGAGAATATCGCGCTTGATATCGGTGCCTACCGCGATGCACCTGCGGGTCTGCGGGTCTGGTGTGGTGCAACGGTCGAAACATCCGACATCGAGGCGATGCTGCCTTGGCTGGAATGGGCGTTCGAGACCGAAATCGCAGCAACCGCTTAATCACTTTTTCAAACTATGACGGCCCGACGGCCGACCCAAAGGACATGCAAAATGGCTCCTCGCGTACTTATTTCTGATAAACTTTCCCCTGCGGCTGTGCAGATCTTCAAAGATCGCGGCATCGACGTGGATTTCCAGCCCGATCTGGGCAAAGACAAAGACAAACTGCTTGAAATCATCGGCAACTATGATGGTCTAGCGATCCGCTCTGCCACCAAGGCGACAGAAAAGATCATCGCTGCTGCGACCAACCTCAAGGTGATTGGCCGTGCAGGTATCGGTGTGGATAACGTCGATATTCCTGCCGCGTCGAAGAAGGGTATCATCGTGATGAACACGCCCTTCGGCAACTCGATCACGACTGCCGAACATGCGATTTCCCTGATGATGGCAGTGGCACGTCAGATCCCGGAAGCAAACGCTTCGACACACGCCGGTAAATGGGAAAAGTCCCGTTTCATGGGTGTGGAACTGACTGGCAAGACGCTGGGTATTATCGGTGCTGGCAATATCGGCTCTATCGTTATTGACCGCGCCCAGGGTCTGCGGATGAAAGTCGTCGCCTATGATCCGTTCCTGTCCGAGGAACGCGCGACTGATATTGGCGTTGAAAAAGTCGAACTCGACGAACTGTTGGCCCGTGCCGATTTCATCACGATGCACGTGCCGTTGACCGACCAGACCAAGAATATCCTGTCCAAAGAAAACATCGCAAAACTGAAAAAAGGTGTGCGGATCGTGAACTGCGCGCGTGGTGGACTGGTGGACGAAGATGCATTGGCCGAAGCGCTCAAGGACGGACACGTCGCTGGCGCGGCTTTCGATGTCTTCGCAGTCGAACCTGCAACAGCCAGCCCGCTGTTCAACCTGCCAAACGTTGTCGTCACCCCACACTTGGGTGCCGCAACGACTGAAGCCCAAGAAAACGTGGCTTTGCAAGTCGCCGAACAGATGTCCGACTACCTGCTGACAGGAGCGGTCCAGAATGCGCTGAACATGCCGTCCGTGACAGCAGAAGAAGCCAAAATCATGGGGCCTTGGATCAAGCTTGCTGGCCATTTGGGCAACTTCACCGGCCAGATGACAGACGAGCCGATTACGGCGATCAACATCCTGTTTGACGGTCAAGCCAGTGAAATGAACCTCAAGGCGCTGACGGCGGCGACAATTGCGGGGATCATGACCAAAGCCAATCCTGACACCAACATGGTCAGTGCGCCGGTGATTGCCAAAGAACGTGGCATCAAGGTTTCCACCACCAAGCAAGACCAATCCGGTGCGTTCGAGGGCTATGTCAAAGTCACCATCGTGACTGACAAGCGCGAACGCTCTGTCGCAGGCACGGTGTTCAGCGATGGCAAGCCGCGCTTTATCCAGATCAAAGGCATCAACATCGACGCCGAGATTGGTGAGCACATGGTTTATACCACCAACGAGGACGTTCCTGGTATCATCGGCACGCTGGGGACAACGATGGGGGCAAACAACGTCAACATCGCGAACTTCACGCTTGGCCGCTCGGCCGCCAAAGGCGAAGCGATTGCGCTGCTTTATGTTGACGAGCCCGTTCCAGCCCCTGCAATCGAGGCACTGGAAGCTACTGGCCTGTTCCAGCAGGTCAAACCGCTGAAGTTCAACGTTTAATCTCTTCGAATGACCCCTGTCACCGCAGCCGCACCGATTGCGGTGACAATCCAACCCAGCGAGATCAGCCACCAGCGCGCGCCCCAAAGCCACCGGCCCCAAGGGCCTCGGGTGGTTGACGGTGCCCATGCCGCCTCTTGCCCCAATGCAACAATCGGAACCACCAGATCGACGGCATAAGACGCGGCGTTGAATGTCTCGTAATCGCGGCCCGCGGTCAGCACGGATGTGCCGTCAGATGCCTGCATATATTTGTCCGACCATACCTTGGCCGGATTTGTGATGGTCGGGTCAGTGGCAAGCTTTTGCCAGCTTTCCGACATCAGCACCGGACCGGATGTCGGGGCAAAGTCGCCATCTTTCCATGCGTTATACGCCAAGAACCAGCCAGCAAAGACCAGTGCCAGCAACATATAGAAGCTCCGCTCTGGTTTGTGGCCATAACCCACGACCAAGCCAAAGACCTTATCAGCAACCAGACTGCCTGCATTACGCCAACCGACACGCACATTGTACCAATGTTGTTCGCCCCGAAACTGCTGCTGCGCATAGGCCAAGATCTGCGCAGACACGCCCGGATTCTGGTCCGCGCCGGTGGGATGCAACAGCACCAAGCGCGCCAGATCGGGGTCATTGGGACGCTGCAATTCTAAGGCCGCAACTGTCTCGGCCCGCGGGTTATCTGGCATCAGGCTGGCATCAAGCAGACGTTGCCGCCATGCCGCCTCGCGCCGCCAGCGTTCGCGGGATGCTTTGCGCTGCTCTTTTTCCTTGGCGACCATGATTGCGCGCGCGTCAGACCGGTGGCCGGTGTCACGCAAGAGCTTGGCCAGTTGCTCGTATGGTTGCGGGTAGAATTCACGCCGCGACACCGCACCCATTTTCAGCCATGCCAGCCGGTCAGGCACATTTATCCCGCCATGCAACACATCGTAGATGAATCCGCTCAGGTACAACCCCTCGCACTTGGACCAGCTTTCGGGATCATCCCACAGGTCGCCAACATGCGCCGACGTCAGATCGACAGCGCCCACAACATCGCGCAACCTGCGCCATATGAACCCTTCGCGAACGGTCAACCGCTGCGCATTCAGCGCGTCGCCCTGCGTAGTGCGCAAGATCGCATAGCTGCAATCAAGGACGCCACCCACTTCGGCCCCCATAAAACTGACAACGCCATCAGCCTGTGCGTAACGCAGAAATACATCTCCGTGGATTTGGGCGCTTTGAACACTCAACGCATGTCCTTCGGGGTTATGAAACTCCGCCCCGATCGCTACCAATTGCCCGCCGATCCGTGCGCCAAGCAAACTCACCTGGCCGCTCGCGGTTGTCCCTTCTAGCAAAACACTGCTTGCCACTTTGATGCCTTGCGCCTTGAAGGCTGATCCTTCCGGGTTTCGCAATGTGGATTGCGTGCAGGACAGGTGCCCTTTGATGTCGCTGCCAGACAGCGCCACTTTGCCGTCCACCTTGCTGCCATCAAGCGTCATGTTGCCCGAGATTTGGATACGCGCAGCATTAAGCCCATCCGCCAGCGCGGACCCAACAATCGCCAATCCGTCAGCACGCAACTGCATCATCTGCGGACATTCTGCGAAATGGCAGTTGAACAGATCAATCGGGCCGCGTGCAGTGGTGAAACTCAGGTCCAAAACCCCTGCAATCCAAGCGCCGTACATGGTTATTCCCGACGGTTGCGTAGTGAAATCCTTGCAGCCGCCCAAGATCAGATAACGCAGCAATTGCGCGCGGATCAGAACGCCCGGCGCTTTCAAATTCGGTATCGTCAAGCTGATCCTTGCCGGTCTTCCTGTCTGCGCACTTTCAAGCAAAAGCAACTCTGCCGGGGTCAGCAGATCATTGTCGCGCAGTTGCACGATCTGGCCCCACGCGGTGATCAAATGCAGGTCATCATAGCTCATCTTGTCAGGCTAGGCGGCGGCGGGTGCCGTCGCAATCCCTTTCGGCCTTTTGCAAGGCGCACAAACCGCGTAAACCGCAAGTCATGCCGATAGAATACACCAGCCTTGATGCGATCCTGAACCACGGGTTTGATACCGTGATCGACGTGCGTACCCCCGCCGAATTCGCCGAGGATCATATCCCCGGTGCAATCAACCTGCCCGCACTGTCAAACGAACAGCGCGTCAAGGTCGGTACGGTTTACACGCAGATCAGCGCCTTTGACGGGCGCAAGATTGGCGCGGGCATGGTCATTCGCAATGTGGCTGATCATATCGACGGCCCCTTGATGGAAATGGACGGCGCGTGGCGTCCACTTGTCTATTGCTGGCGTGGTGGCCAACGCAGCGGCGTCTTTTCAACGCTGCTGTCCGAAATCGGTTGGCGCGCAGACACGGTCAAAGGCGGCTACACGACGTTTCGGCGCTTGGTAAAAGCCAGCCTTTATGACGATCCGCTGCCGCACCGGTTCGTTCTGCTGGACGGCTACACCGGCACTGCCAAAACAGCCATTCTGCCGCGACTTCAGGCCCGAGGCGTGCAGACCATCGACCTTGAGGGTCTGGCCTGTCATCGCGGATCATTGCTGGGCGAAATGCCCGGTGGACAACCTTCGCAAAAAGGGTTCGAGACAGCCCTTGCGATCGCGTTGCGCGAATTGGACCCCTCCCGCCCTGTCGTGGTCGAGGCCGAAAGCAGCAAGATCGGACGCATCGCGATGCCATCCTCTGTCTGGGCTGCGATGCTGGCGGCTCCGCGAATTGTCATCAACGCGCCCGAAGCCGCACGCGCATCCTATCTGGCAACGGCCTACCGTGACGTCATTGCGGACCCGGTCGCGGTTACCAGCAAATTGGACCCCCTCCGCCGCTTGCGCGGTCATGCAACTGTGGACCGCTGGATTGCCCTGTCGCAGGCAGGCGCCCTGGTGGACTTGTCGCTCTCGTTGATGGTCGAACACTATGACCCTGCCTATGCGAAATCGCGTAAAATAGACGAACGTGAAGTTCTGGCAAACGTCAATGTTGATACGCTGGATGATGCCGGACAGGAACGCGCCGCTGACGGGATTGCGGCGGCGCTTAGATCGTTGTGATCGCCAGACTATCGTTGATCTGGCCAACAATGGCCGCGTCATAGCCCGCTTTGACAAGCGCGTCTAAAACGGCTTCGGCTTGATCCGGTGCAATCGCTGCAAGCAATCCTCCGGCAGTTTGTGGATCGAACAACAAATCGAAATGCGGCCCTGCGATGAGCCCAGCGCCTGCGCGGTTATCCTCAAAAAGCGATGAACGGACACCGGCCGCGCTCAGCGCTAGCGCACCTTGCATGAGCGGGATTTGATCCAGGTAAAGCTCTGCTCCGACACCCGAAGCATCACAGATACCGCGAAGGTGCCCTGCCAAACCAAAGCCTGTGATATCTGTCATCGCATGTGCTTTGCCTAATATCTCGGAGGCCCGCGCCTGATCCTGCACCATCAATTCAAGACACGCGATGACGTCTGCGCCATCTGCCGTACCTGCCATCTCGGCTGCCATGATTGTTCCG
>CBDTYC010000064.1:0-11262 GCA_965364495.1 uncultured Yoonia sp.
GTCATCCTGTTGGCTTCGTTTGCCATGATCCCCAAAAACCGGTCTCTTGCCTTCGGATCATCGCGCGCCGCACCATTGAGCGTTTCTATAAACCCCAACAGTGCCGTCAGCGGTGTACGCAGTTCATGACTGACGTTTGCCACAAAGTCGCGGCGCATCTGGCCGGCTGCCTCTGACGCTGTCTGATCCTCGAAAGTTAAGGCAATATCATCGCCAGCCACGGCGACCGCGACGCGGTACACGGTGTCACGATTGCCGTCACGACCTGTAAACCGCGTTGTACAAGACCTGCTGGCGGCCCTTGTCTCGGCAATGGCCGCGATGATCGCCGGTTGGAGACCCGCCGTGATGTAGTGGTTACCGATCAGGTTCGGACCCAAGATCGCTGTCACCGGATCATTCGCCGCCCGGACCCTGTCATCGGGGCCAATCAACAAAACCGGGACCGGCAAGGCAGATATGATCGCACTCACAGTCTTATCGATCATTACCCACAGTTCCTTCCCTATCTGAACGGCCATTCATCACTGAGACAAAATAACCCGCATTAAAAGCAAAGAATGTAGCTTTGTTCTATTGCGCAACACGCTTAACACACCCTATGACGTTCACGTACAACCCTAAGAATACCCTGGGAGGCGGTAATGACACGTAACACCTTGTGTCAAAACAAATTACCACCAACTTATTCCTCAGAAAGCGATTCTATTCGCACGCTGGTGATTGGCGACATCAGACGATGGGCTTTGAGCGGACGCAATACAGCAAGCTTTGACAACTTTTCTTTCTGCACCCAACACGACCTTACGCCTGACCTGCTTCGCAATCTTTGCCCCGAGATGATCTTGTCGCCGCTGGTCGGCGACACCTTTGACGCATTGGACATCGCCGCAATCCTGCGCCGACTTGGTTACAAAGGCCGCTACCGCGCAATCACGCCCTTTATCCCGAGCGCCGCAATCGTGGTCGCAGAATTCGCGACTATTGCGCCTGCCATCGACTTTGATCTTTTTGTGATGCCGTCAGAGCAATCCTAGGCTTGGCGCAGATCGCGCGCAAAACGGGCAGCGTTCTCCTGATAGTTCAGCGCTGACGCACGCAGGCCTTGAATAGCGTCATCATCTAGCGCGCGTACAACCCGCCCCGGCGCACCCACCACAAGTGATCCATCGGGGATTTGCTTGCCTTCTGTGATCAAAGCCCCTGCCCCGATAAGACAGTTCTTTCCAATCACAGCTCCATTCAAAACAGTCGCACCCATGCCGATCAGGGTATTTTCGCCGATCGTACAGCCGTGCAACATGGCCTTGTGACCAATCGTGCAGCCTGCCCCGACATGCAGCGGAAAGCCCATGTCGGTGTGCAATACGCTGTTTTCTTGCACATTGCTGCCTGCGCCAATCGTGATCCGTTCGTTGTCACCGCGCAAAGTTGTGCCAAACCAGATCGAGGTTCTTTCTTCGAGAACGATATCACCGATCACATGACTGCCCGGCGCAACCCAGGCATCATCGGCAACTTGGGGTGATTTGTCGGCAAGGGCATAAAGGGTCATGTGCGATCTCCGAATTCGGACTGTAACTTGCGGACGTGACCGACCAGTTCGGGCTGCTGGCTGCGGCGCAGCCGTTCCGCACTAATGATTGTTTTCAACTGTGCTTCGGTCTCGTCCAGATCGTCGTTGATCAGGACATAGTTGTACCCGTCCCAATGGCTGATCTCGTCCCAGCTTTTTTGCATACGTCCTTCGATGACTGCATCGTCGTCCTTGCCACGGCTAATCAGGCGGCGGTGCAGTTCCGTAATTGAAGGCGGCAGTATAAAGATCGAAAGTACGCTGTCTTGCAACGACGAGTTCTTGATCTGCTGCGCGCCTTGCCAGTCAATGTCGAACAACACATCGCGCCCGTCTTCGATTGCGGCCTGCACAGGGGCCTTGGGCGACCCATAATAATTCCCGAAAACCCGTGCGTGTTCCAGCATATCGCCCTGATCAACTTGCGTGCGAAATTCTTCTTCCGAGACGAAGTAGTAATCTTCTCCGTCCACTTCGCCTTCGCGCGGGGCGCGCGTCGTCGCCGACACAGAAAACCGCAAGGTGCTGTCCCATTCACGCAACCGCCCTGCAAGTGTTGATTTGCCTGCGCCGGAAGGTGAAGAAAGGATAATCAAAAGGCCGCGTCGGGACATTGTCTTACTCCACGTTCTGGATTTGCTCGCGCATCTTGTCGATGACGGCTTTGAGGTCAAGGCCAATAGCCGTCAATGGGGCCGCTTGTGCCTTGGCGCAAAGTGTATTCGCCTCGCGGTTGAATTCCTGTGACAGGAAATCAAGCTTGCGGCCCGTCGGTTGGCTGGTCGCCAACAATTCCCGCGCCGCACCGACATGCGCTTTGAGCCGGTCAATTTCTTCGGTCACGTCAGACTTGACCGCAAGAACCGCCAGTTCTTGCGCAAGGCGGGCTTCATCAACGTCTGCGATATCCTCCATGACGCGCTGTAAGGCTGCGGTCAGGGTCGCGCGCACCTGCGGCGCCCGCGCTTGGGCCGCCTGTGCCGCCGCATCAGTCAGTTCGCCGATCTGGTCAATCTGAGCGGCCAGAACCACAGCAAGCGCAGCCCCTTCTTGCGCTCGCATCGCAACGAAGTCTTGGATCAACGGCCCAATGTCGGCCAAAAGCGCCTTGGCCAAAGCATCGGTTGCCTCCTCGGGTTTTGTGGTAATTACGACCCCGCGCTGGGCCAATACGTCAGCGGCGGTTGGCTGACCCAAGGTCACACCCATCGCAAAAGCACGTTCTTGCACCTGATCCAAGGCCCGCAACACGGCATCAAGCTGTGCCTCATCGACTGCCAGTGTTCCAACCACATCCTCACGCGACAGGCGCAGGTTCACGGTCACATTACCACGCCCCAAAGCGCTGGTCAGGGCCGTCCGCAGCGCTGTTTCCAGGCCTTCAATGCCGTCCGGCAAGCGCAAGCGCAAATCCAGCCCCCGCGCATTGACGCCGCGCATCTCCCAACTCCACGACAAAGTACCAAGGCTGCCGGTCCTGCTTGCAAATGCGGTCATCGAATGGGTCATGGATTTTACCTTTTTCGTCGTTCTTGAGGCACCTAAAGCCAAAAGCCCGACCGGAGCAAGGGCCGCGCCGTGATAGCTTCTGTTAACCTCTTAACACTTTGTTAAGTGCCTGCGGGCTTAAGCTTTGTTAAATAGTTCCTAACAAATTGGAACGCATTGTCGCGATCATCGGTCGGGGCACTGAAGATAAAGGAGTGGCCAAATGGATACTATCGATCATCCGATCCGCCAGCAGGTGGCGACAACCCCGATGCTGGATGACCCGATCCTGACCAGCCTCGAGCAGTACTGGCACACGCTGCGTCGCGCGCGGCACATTCCGGTCCGCACTGATCTGGACCCAAACAGGATCGACCACGCCTTGCCCTATGCGTTCATTTTGCAGCGTGTCGCACCGGGCACGTCGCGGTTTCGCGTCGCCGGTCAGCGCATCCACGATCTGTTGAAGATGGACGCACGCGGCATGCCGTTCTCGACGCTTTTTCATCTTGATACGCATAACGCGTTGGCGGACATGCTCGAGAGCGCCTTTTGCGAACCGGCTATTCTGGGGCTGCCACTTGTTTCAAAAGGCACGGTTCTCAGACCCGCGCTGCATGGCGCAATGATCCTGTTGCCGATGCAGGACGACAAAGGCCAGACAAACCGCTTGCTTGGGGCCATTGTTGCCCCGACGACCCTACATTCACGCCCGCGCCGCTTTGAATTCGACAGCCAACAGCAAATGCGGCATCAGGCGTTGGGTCCAAAACTTGCGGCTGTCCGTTTGACGCCACGCAGCCAGACCGCAAGCAAAAGGCCGGACGCTTTGCAGCATCCGGCCCTCAGACTTGTCGTCAATAACGGGTAATTAGCCCGCTTTGGCCTGCTGCATTTTCGTGCGGCGGGCCGACAGTTCTTCCGCAACCAAGAACGCAAGTTCAAGCGATTGCGACGCATTCAAGCGCGGATCACATGCGGTGTGATAACGATCTGACAGATCTTCGTCCGTCACAGCGCGAACACCGCCTGTACATTCGGTCACGTCTTTACCTGTCATCTCGAAATGCACGCCGCCGGGGATCGTGCCTTCCGCATTGTGGATGGCAAAGAATTCTTTGACTTCACGCAGCACGCTTTCAAAAGGACGGGTCTTGTAGCCGGTCGAGGATTTGATGGTGTTGCCATGCATCGCGTCACAGGTCCAAACAACGTTTGCGCCTTCTTCTTGGACAGCTTTCACCAGACGCGGCAGGTGTTCGCCGACAGAACCCGCACCAAAGCGCGCAATCAACGTCAGACGGCCTGGTTCGTTCTTGGGGTTCAGTGCCGCCATCAGCGCCTTAAGGTGTCCTGTCGTCATGCTTGGTCCGCACTTGAGACCGATCGGGTTCTGAACCCCTTTGCAGAACTCGACATGCGCACCATCAGGCTGACGTGTACGATCCCCGATCCAGATCATGTGACCGGAACCGGCAAGCCACTTGCCAGAGGTCGAATCCAGACGGCACAATGCCTCTTCGTATTCCAGCAGCAGCGCTTCGTGGCTGGTGTAGAAGTCGACTGTCTGCAATTCGTGGTTTGTCTCGGTGGTCAGGCCAGCGGCTTCCATGAAATCAAGGGTGTCACTGATACGTTCGGCCATATCACTGTATTTCTTCACTTCGTTCGCATCGGTAAACCCAAGGGTCCACTTGTGAACCTGATGCACATTGGCAAAGCCACCCGTTGAAAACGCGCGCAACAGGTTCAGCGTCGCCGCGGCCTGCAAATAGGCCTGCAGCATCCGCTCCGGATCGGGGATCCGGCTTTCGGGGGTGAAATCAAACCCGTTGATGATGTCGCCGCGGTAGCTTGGCAACTCTACACCATCAGCGATCTCTGTCGGTGCCGAACGCGGCTTGGCCATTTGGCCAGCCATCCGGCCAACCTTGACCACAGGCACTTTGGCGCCATAGGTCAGCACCATCGCCATTTGCAACATGACCTTGAATGTGTCGCGAATGCTGTCGGCGCTGAACTCGGCAAAGCTTTCGGCACAATCGCCGCCTTGCAACAGGAACGCCTCGCCCCGGCTGACAGCGGCCAGTTCGGCACGCAGGTTGCGGGCTTCACCGGCGAAAACCAATGGTGGATAGCTGGCAAGCCGCGCTTCGACGGCATTCAGGGCTGCGGCGTCGGTATAGTCAGGCATTTGCACCCGTGGCTTTTTGCGCCAATCCGATTTTTGCCATTCAGTCATTGTCTTGCTCCATATCCAGGATCAGTTAGCGATATCAGGGCTTGCGTATAACGCGGGGAGCAGACCGCGCCAATGGCAAAAACGAGCCTTCGTCGCCCCCATTTGCAAGTGCGCCATAAAACTTTACCTCTTGAAGGCCCCCGCCAAACCTGTTGAGGTCTTTGTTCAACGTAAAGATAAGAACAATATAATGTCAGTAGAGCCACAAATCGTCGAAGTTGACCACAGCGGAAAACCGCGTCGCTATGTTTTTGTGTTGATGAATGACTTTACGATGCTCTGCTTTGCCGCCGCCATTGAAAGCCTGCGGATCGCGAACCGCACTGCGGGCAAAGAACTCTATAAATGGAAAATCATCAGTGAGGGCGGTCAGGACGCGGTTTGCTCGAATGGGTGTGCATTTCATGTCGATGACGATCTGTGCGAACTTGAACGTGACGATACAATCATGCTTTGCGGCGGCATCGACATTCAAAAAGCAACGACCAAACGCACATTGAACTGGCTGCGTCGAGAGGCCCGACGCGGTGCTGCCATCGCGGGGCTTTGCACAGCGGGCTATTCAATGGCCAAGGCCGGTTTGCTGGACGGCAAAAAAGCGACGATCCACTGGGAAAACCAGGACAGCTTTGCCGAAGAATTCGAAGAAGTCATTTTGACGAAATCCGTCTTCGTTGTGGACGGTAACCGGATCACGACTGCGGGCGGTACGGCGTCAATCGACCTGATGATCAAGCTGATCGCGGATCACCACGGCGAAGATTTGGCGAATGCTGTCGCAGACATCCTGATCTACTCGGCAATCCGCACCGATCAGGACACCCAGCGTCTGTCGATCCCCACACGTATCGGTGTGCGCCACCCCAAGCTAAGCCGCGTCATCCAGATGATGGAACAAAACATCGAGGAACCGATCAGCCCTGCGATTCTGGCCAAAGATGTCGGCATGTCCACGCGGCAGCTCGAGCGGCTGTTCCGGCGTTATCTGTCGCGCAGTCCAAAGCGATACTATATGGAATTGCGCCTGCAAAAAGCCCGCAACCTGCTGATGCAAACCGATATGACGGTGATCAACGTGGCACTCGCTTGCGGTTTTGCCTCGCCGTCGCATTTCTCGAAATGCTACCGGTCGCACTATGACACGACCCCCTACCGCGAACGGGGCAGCCACGCGGCCAGGTTGTCGGTTTAGAGGCCCGCGTTTTCCCGATAAACCTCTTTGTTGCTGCTCAATCAGGCAAATTCACTCTCTTTCGCCGCTCTAAAGGCGAAATGACCTAGGGTTCCTGCTTTCCTTTTGGAAACGTCCTGCTATTTTTGCCTGCAGGATTGGAAAAAATCCAACAAGGGAGAATTAAATGAAGAATCTACTTATGGCGACGTCTGCAGTCGCAATGATGGCAAGCAGCGCATTTGCAGCGGGCCACACGGAAGAAGTAAAAATCGGTGTGATCCTGGGCTTTACTGGCCCATTGGAATCCATCACCCCAGCGATGGGTGCGGGCGCAGAGCTTGCAATGGCCGAAGTCACCGAATCCGGTTTGCTTCTTGGCGGCGCAAAGGTCACCCCTGTACGTGGTGACAGCACATGTATCGACGCGGGCGCAGCCACTGCTGCCGCAGAGCGTCTGATCACGTCCGACAACGTCAACGCCATCATGGGCGCGGACTGTTCGGGCGTAACTGGCGCGATTTTGCAGAACGTTGCACGTGCAAACGGTGTTGTGATGATTTCACCATCTGCAACTTCCCCGGGCCTGTCCGACGCTGAAGATGACGGTCTGTTCTTCCGCACAGCACCATCCGACGCACGTCAGGGTGTGATCATCACGAATATCCTTCAGGATCGTGGCGTGTCCGAAGTTGCATTGACCTATACAAACAACGACTACGGCAAGGGTCTTGCCGATGCGTTCCAAGCGGCGTTCGAAGCTGCCGGCGGCACAGTCACAATCACTGCAGCGCATGAAGACGGCAAAGCCGACTACTCTGCAGAAGTTGGTGCGCTGGCATCCGGCGGCGGCGAAGTTCTTGTGGTGGCAGGTTACGTTGACCAAGGTGGTTCGGGCATTATCCGCTCGGCACTCGACACTGGCGCGTTTGACACCTTCTACCTGCCAGACGGCATGGTTGGCGCAGCGTTGAACGAAAACTTCGGCGCAGAGCTTGACGGTTCTTATGGCGCGTACCCGGGCACAGACAACGCAGGTGCCGCAATGTTCCTTGAAATGGCGACTGCTGCCGGCTTTGAAGGCTCGGGTCCATTCGCACCAGAATCATATGACGCTGCGGCGTTGATCATGCTGGCGATGCAGGCTGCAAACTCTGCAAACTCTGCAGATTTCAAAGATCATGTCTTTGACGTCGCAAACGCACCGGGCGTGGAGATCATGCCAGGCGAACTTGCAAAGGGCCTTGAGCTGCTCGCAGCTGGTACAGACATCGACTACGTCGGCGCGTCTGCGGTTGAACTGATCGGACCCGGCGAATCCGCTGGTAACTATCAGGAAGTCGAATTCGCTGATGGCGTCTATTCGACAATCGGCTACCGTTAATCATATCGGTTTACCAAAGAACGGCGCGGGGACCCCTCGCGCCGTTTTGCAAAGCAAGACACGTTCAAGACGTGCGCAAGGGGACAAATCATGATTGTCGTTGAAGATGTGGTCAAATCCTTCGGGGGCTTTCGTGCGGTCGACGGGGCGTCACTCAAGATCGAAGAAGGGTCCATTACAGGACTGATTGGCCCGAACGGCGCTGGAAAAACCACCCTTTTCAATGTGATCGCGGGCGTTCTTAAACCAACCTCGGGTCGCGTGACGATGCTGGGCGAAGACATCACAGGTCTGCCCCCACACGAATTGTTCCACAAGGGTCTGCTGCGTACCTTCCAAATTGCACATGAATTCTCGTCCATGACGGTCCGCGAAAACCTGATGATGGTCCCCGGTGATCAATCAGGTGAAGTGCTGTGGAACACATGGTTTGGTCGCAAACGGATCGCCAACGAAGAGCGCGCGCTGCAGGCCAAAGCGGATGAGGTGATTGAATTTCTGACCATTGACCACCTCAAGGAAGAAAAAGCCGGCAATCTGTCCGGTGGCCAGAAGAAGTTGCTGGAATTGGGCCGCACCATGATGGTCGACGCCAAGATCGTCTTTCTGGACGAGGTCGGCGCAGGCGTGAACCGCACCCTGCTGAACACGATTGGTGATGCGATCATCCGCCTGAACAAAGAACGCAACTACACCTTTGTTGTCATTGAACATGACATGGATTTCATCGGACGTCTGTGTAACCCTGTGATTTGTATGGCCGAAGGCCGCGTTCTGGCCGAAGGCACTTTGGACGAAATCAAAGCAAACGAGCAAGTGATCGAGGCATACCTCGGCACCGGATTGAAAAACAAAGACAAGGTGAGTGCGACATGAAATTCCTACTAACAATTCTGTTGGGGGCCATTTTGGGCTCTGCTGCGACGCTTTATTACATCTACCTCAACTACGCGGACGGGTCCGAGCAGGCGCTGATGCGCGACACGCTTACGACTTATCTGCCCTTCCTAGCAGAGTACGTGAACCCGTGAGTGATAGCCCCTATCAGGACGATCGCGGCAACAAAGACCGCTCGATCACCAAAGATGGCGGCGGGACGTTGTCCGCTACCAAGAATGCACAGCGAACCAGCCAGAGCCGCGCAAACGAACCATTCTTGATTGGTGATGTGATGACCGGCGGATATGGCCCCGGTCCGGACCTTCTGCACCGCTGTCCCATCGCCGCCGAAAAGGGCGAGATCGCAGTGATTGTTGGCCCCAATGGGGCGGGCAAATCGACAGCAATGAAGGCGCTGTTCGGCATGTTGAATGTCAACCAAGGCGCGGTCAGGCTTGATGGCGAGGATATCACCCATTTGTCCCCCCAAGAACGGGTGATCAAGGGCATGGGCTTTGTGCCGCAGGTCGCCAATATTTTCACCTCGATGACGGTCGAAGAAAACCTCGAGATGGGTGCGTTCATCCGCCGTGACGATTTCAAGGACACCATGATGCAGGTCTATGACCTGTTCCCGATCCTGAAGGACAAGCGCAATCAGGCCGCTGGTGAATTGTCTGGCGGCCAGCGTCAGCAGGTCGCCGTCGGGCGCGCCCTGATGACGCAGCCCAAAGTATTGATGCTGGACGAACCCACGGCAGGCGTATCGCCGATTGTAATGGACGAATTGTTCGACCGCATCATCGAGGTTGCGCGCACCGGTATCCCCATTCTGATGGTCGAACAAAACGCCCGTCAAGCACTTGAAATCGCAGACAAAGCCTATGTCTTGGTTCAGGGCCGCAACGCGCACACAGGGACTGGAAAAGAACTGCTTGCCGACCCCGAGGTCCGCCGGAGTTTTCTGGGCGGATGAGGATGCCAGCACTTCTTTGCGCAACAATGCCGATGCCCGCTATGGCCGAGACTGTCGTTTGCGATTTGTCAGGAACGCCGGTCCGGTTCGCAATCGACCACGCGCAATTTGCGCCGGCGTTTGATCTAGCGGAGCCGCCAAAGCGGCGCGTCACGACCGTTGAAATGGGCGACGCAAGGTTTCCCGCCGAACCTATCATGATGGGTGACGTGCGCGGATTTTGGGCCGAAGGTCTTGCTGGATCTGATGTCATGCTGGTCATGCAAGCGGATGGTTCTGCAATTTACGCGGACACCCGCGCGGGCGAACGCCTGACGGGCACCTGTGAGGTCATGCAATGACAAAATCGACAACGCCGAAGTCCAAGGGAATTGTGTAGATGGAATTTCTAAACGCAATCGTCGCATTGACGAATTTCGTGATCGTGCCGGGCTTGGCCTATGGCGCGCAACTGGCAATCGGGGCACTGGGCGTCACGCTGATTTACGGCATTTTGCGGTTCTCGAACTTTGCACATGGCGACACGATGGCCTTTGGCACCGCGATTACGATCATGTTCACCACGGCCTTTGTTGGCATGGGGATTACATTTGGCCCGCTGCCGACCGCCCTGCTGGCCCTGCCCTTTGGCATCGGCGTAACCATCCTGCTCTTGCTGGGTACCGACTGGGCCGTTTACAAATTCTACCGCGAACAAAAAGCCAAGCCGGTGATCCTTGTGATTGTATCGATGGGTGTGATGTTCGTGATGAACGGAATTGTCCGCTTTATCATCGGTGTGCGTGACATTCAGTTTGCCGATGGTGAACGCTTTATTATCACCGCAGGCCAATTCAAGAAAATGACAGGTCTGGACGAGGGACTGGCCATTAAAACGACCCAAGCGATTACTGTGGTGGTGGCTGTGATCGTGGTGGCCTTGTTGTTCTGGTTCCTGAATACGACACGGACAGGCAAATCAATGCGCGCGTTCTCGGACAACGAGGACCTTGCCCTGCTGTCGGGCATCAACCCCGACTGGGTGGTCAAGGTGACGTGGATGATCGTCGCGGCATTGGCTACCACTGCCGGTGTACTTTATGGCCTTGATAAATCCTTCAAAGCATTCACCTACTTCCAGCTTTTGCTGCCGATCTTTGCCGCTGCAATCGTGGGCGGTTTGGGCAACCCGTTGGGTGCGATCGCTGGTGGCTTTGTTATCGCTTTCAGCGAAGTCACGATCACATATGCGTGGAAAAAAGTGCTGGGGTATCTGATGCCAGAAAGCCTCGCGCCTGATGGCCTCGTGCAACTTCTTTCCACCGATTACAAATTTGCCGTCAGCTTTGCGATCTTGATCATCGTGCTGCTGTTTAAGCCGACCGGCCTGTTTAAGGGGCAATCAGTATGAACACCGCTGTCAAAGATACCGCACTTTTCGGAATTGTCGCCGTACTGCTTATCGGCACCGGCATTATCCAAGGTTGGAATTCGGCGCTGCTGATCCTGAATATGGGGTTGATTTCGGCCATTATGGCGTTGGGTGTGAACCTGCAATGGGGCTTTG
>CBDTYC010000065.1:0-11207 GCA_965364495.1 uncultured Yoonia sp.
AGGAAATGAAATTGAATATCGGGGTAGTTGATCCCTGCATCCGACCGAATAAAACCCGCACTTTCAAACTGGTTGGAACTGCCAAGACCAGTTTTCCACAAAAGCCACTCAAGCCCGATCCTGGCTTTGCCGCGCAGGTTCCAGTAAGCGAACAGAGAAACAGGTTTGGTTGCTGCTTGCTGGATATAAAGTTCTAGATGGTCTTGGAGGTTCTGGCCCACACCCGGTCTGTCCGCGACGACGTCAATCCCGTGTTCGCGCAGATGCGCCGCAGGGCCAATGCCAGACAGCATCAGCAACTTGGGAGAGTTCAGTGAAGAGGCGGCAACGATGACTTCCTTATTTGCCTTGATGACCTCGATCTTGTTGCCGCGACTGACCTCGACACCGGTGGCGCGTCCGCCTTCGATCACGATCCGGCGGGCCATTGCGCGCGTGATGTTGCAGTTGGGACGCTTCAGGGCGGGGCGCAGATAAGCGTTTGCCGCCGACCAGCGGATACCTTTGTAGATCGTAGCGTCAAAGGGGCCAAAGCCCTCTTGCTGTTCGCCATTATAGTCGCCTGTTACGGGATAGCCTGCTTGTTGCCCCGCCGTGACAAAAGCCCGTGTCAGCGGGTTCTTGCGCGGTCCGCGCGTCACATGAAGCGGGCCGTCCTTGCCGCGCCAATCAGGGTTGCCGCCATGACCGCCATCATGCCAATGCTCCATCCTTTTGAAGTACGGCAATACATCAGCATAGGACCAGCCATGCGCACCGCTTTCTGCCCAATGGTCATAGTCACAGGCATGGCCACGCACGTAAATCATGCCGTTGATGGACGACGATCCACCGATGACCTTGCCGCGCGGCGTGACCAATTCACGGCCACCCAGATGCGGTTCGGGTTCGGATTTCATTCCCCAGTCATAACGTTTCATGTTCATCGGATAGGACAAGGCCGCAGGCATCTGGATGAAAGGTCCCGCATCGGTTCCGCCGTGTTCAATGATCAGAACCCGCTTGCCCGCTTCGGCAAGCCGGTACGCGATTGCGCAGCCGGCGGAACCTGCGCCGATGATGACATAGTCAGCTTGCATATTTATGGCCTTGCTTGGACTGTTTGGTTTCTGCCGGAACTTCGGGCGGGCATTTGAACGACAAGACGATCATCATTCACCGCGCGGAAATCGTTGGTTTTCTTCGAGGACATTAAGGTCCATGTGATTGCGCATGTACCGCTCGGACGCTTTTTGCAGCGGCTGGTAGTCCCACGGGTAGTAGTTGCCATTGCGCAGTGCTTCATAAACGACCCAGCGGCAGGCCTGAGATTGCCTGACGGCAGCATCGAACGCGGCGAGATCCCAGCGGGCCTCGGACTTGGCGCGCAGTTGTGTCACTGTTCCTTGATGCGCCGGATTTTCGGCCAGATTGACCAGTTCGCACGGGTCCGCTTCTAGATCGAAAAGCTGATCGGGGTCCAACGCGCAACGGGTGTATTTCCACTTGCCATAGCGCAGCGATACCATCGGCGCATAGCTGCCTTCGGCGGCGTATTCCATCGCAACCGGTGTGTCCCGTGTGCCGCCTTGGCCTAGATGCACAAGGCTTTCGCCAGTCGTCCAAGGGGCGACTTCGGACATATCGACGCCCGCCAGATCACAAAGCGTCGGCGCGACGTCGATGTTGCTGACCGGTGTGGGGTTCAGCCCTGGTGCCATGTCCGGGCTTGCGATCATCAAGGGCACACGCGCCGAGCCTTCAAAAAAGGACATCTTGAACCACAGGCCCCGTTCACCCAGCATGTCGCCATGATCGGAAACAAACAGGATCGTTGCCTCTTGGCGCGTATCCGCAAGTGTTTGCAGGACTTCGCCGATCTTGTCGTCAATGTAGGAAATATTAGCGAAATAAGCGCGTCTGGCGCGCTTGATGTGATCTTCGGTTATGTCGAAATTATCACGGTCGTTTGCATCCAGAATACGCTTGGAATGTGCGTCCTGGTCCGCATAAGGGATCGGGCCCACGTCTGGCAACAAATGCGCGCAGTCTTCGTAGAGGTCCCAGTATTTCTTGCGCGCGACATATGGGTCATGGGGATGCGTGAAGCTGACAGTCAGGCACCACGGCCGATCGTCATGCCCGCGCGACAAGTCATAAAGCTTGCGGGTTGCGTGATAGCAAACCTCGTCGTCGTATTCCATCTGGTTGGTGATTTCGGCAACGCCCGCACCCGTCACGGACCCCATGTTGTGATACCACCAGTCGATCCGCTCGCCCGGCTTGCGGTAGTCAGGCGTCCAGCCGAAATCTGGGGGGTAGATATCTGTGGTCAGCCGCTCTTCGAAGCCATGCATCTGGTCGGGACCGACGAAATGCATCTTGCCCGACAGACAGGTTTGATACCCTGCACGGCGCAAGTGATGCGCATAGGTCGGGATGGATGAAGCAAATTCAGCCGCATTGTCATAGACCCCTGTGCGCGAAGGCAAAAGGCCCGACATAAACGATGCCCGCCCGGGTGCGCACAATGGCGACGCCGTGTAGGCATTGGCAAAGCGGGTCGACTTGGCCGCCAGAGCCTTGAGGTTCGGCGCATGCAGCCAATCGGCAGGCCCATCAGGAAACAACGTGCCGTTCAACTGGTCCACCATGATGATCAGGATGTTTGGTTTGGTCATTGCGGGCGTCCCCCAAGTTCGATGTTCAGAAGTGCGAGCGCCTGAGCAGTCGCGCCGGAATGTTTCGCCTGCGTACGTGACAGCCCCTGCCGCAGATAAAGTCCGTCGATCAGCCCCGCCAATCGCATTGCAGACGCTTCCGCTTGGGCGCCGACGAGCGGACGCAAATCGTGCATAAGGTTGCTATGCAGCCGCCGCTGGTAGACCCGCAAAAGATGATCGGCCTGCGGCGAGGTCTGCGCCAGCACATAAAAATTCAACCAAGCAGCGATCACTTCGGGTTGGAAGTTGGACGACGCGAAACTAGCGCGGATCACCGCTTCGAGCCTTGCGCGATGACCTTTGGCAGCTTTCAGCGCCACGCGGACCTCTGCGGCATAGACCGCCAGAGTATGCCGCATTGCCGCCAGAAAAATCTGGTCTTTGCCTCCAAAGTAGTGATGCGCCAGCGCCGACGACATCCCCGCACGCTTAGCAATATTGCTAACAGTTACGTCAAGATTGCCAACAGCGCCGATTTCATCAATCGTTGCTTTCACTAAGGCCGCACGGCGGATAGGCTCCATTCCAAGCTTGGGCATCTGATCCTCTTTTTGGGTGACACAAGCAGTTAAATCGTTCTTTATTGACTCGTCAATCAAGAAAAACTTGGGAGCACCAAAATGAAACTGAAATCAACACTCTCCGTTCTGGCAATCTGCGCGGCAGTGCCAGCATTGGCAGATTGCGGCGTGGTCCGCTTTTCCGATGTCGGATGGACGGACATTACGGCCACAACCGCAGCCACATCGCTGGTTCTGGAAGCGCTAGGCTATGAGACAACAACTGATATCCTATCAGTTCCAGTAACTTACGCGTCGATGGCACAGGGCGACATTGACGTATTCCTGGGCAACTGGATGCCGACAATGGAAGGCGATATTGCCAGCTATCGCGAAGCAGGAACTGTGGACACAGTGCGCGTGAACCTTGAGGGCGCAAAATACACATTGGCCACAAACGCCGCTGGCGTTGCCGCGGGCATCACTGATTTCGCATCAATCGCCGCAGCGTCGGATGCGCTTGACGGCAAAATCTACGGGATCGAAGCGGGCAACGATGGCAACCGTCTCATTCAAGATATGATCGATTCTGGTGCTTTTGGTCTGGATGGCTTTGAGGTGGTTGAAAGCTCCGAGCAGGGGATGCTCGCACAAGTAGAGCGCGCGGTGGACCGCGATGAGGCTGTTGTTTTCCTTGGCTGGGAACCGCATCCGATGAATGCCAACTTCGATCTGACCTACCTGCCGGGTGGAGATGATTACTTTGGTCCTGATCTGGGTGGTGCCGTCGTCGCAACCAACACCCGCGCGGGCTATGTGTCGGAATGCGCAAATACCGGCCAACTTTTGCAGAACCTTGCGTTCACACTGGCGATGGAAAACGAAATCATGGGTGCAATCCTGAATGACGACGTTGATCCGAACGATGCCGCAAAAGCATGGCTGGCAGCCAACCCCGACACATGGGCAGCATGGTTGGACGGCGTGACGACCGCTGACGGTGGCGACGCCGTTGCTGCGGTCACGGCTGCTTTGGCGAACTGAACCATCACCTAAGGGGGGGCGGTGTTGATCGCCCCCCTTTTGTCGTTAGGAAATGATCATGAACTGGCTGACAGAAAACAAGATCCCTGTAGGCGACTGGTCAGAGACGGGCGTTGATTGGCTTAAGGACAATGGTCGCCCGATCTTTGACGCGCTCAGCGACGGGCTTGATGCCATGATTGACGGGATCGTGTGGTGCCTGCAAACACCGCCAGAATTCATTGTAATCGCATTGTTTATTGCGCTGACGTGGGTATTGCAGCGGTCATGGCAAACCTGTCTGCTGGTGTTCGCATGCCTGCTGTTTGTTCTGAACCAAGGCTACTGGGACGAGACAACTGACAGTCTGGCGCTGGTCCTATCGTCCTGTGTCGTGTGCATGGGGCTGGGCGTACCAATCGGCATATTTCTGGCGCACCGACCGCGGGCGTATCAAGCACTCAGCCCGGTGCTGGACCTGATGCAAACCCTGCCCGCCTTTGTTTACCTTATTCCCGCGATTGTCTTCTTTGGTCTTGGCATGGTCCCAGGCCTGTTCGCGACCGTCATTTTTGTTTTGCCGGCCCCGATCCGGCTGACTTATCTGGGTGTATCAAACACCCCCACGCCGCTGCTCGAAGCCGCCGAAGCCTTTGGCGCAACCAGATCGCAACGCCTGTGGAAGGTCGAACTGCCCTATGCATTTCCGCAGATCATGGCAGGGCTGAACCAAGTCATCATGCTGTCACTGTCGATGGTTGTCATCTCGGCCTACGTGGGTGCGAACGGTCTTGGCAAACCCGTCGTGCAAGCCCTAGGGCGCAACGATCCGGGTCTTGGTTTTGAATCGGGTCTGGTGATCGTGGCCGTCGCGATCATGCTTGACCGGATGTTGCGGGTGAAATCCAAATGAATGCTGTCGAATTTGATAATGTGTCGATCGTTTTTGGCGAAAAACCGGCCGCTGCCCTGCCTCTTATGGACGAAGGGTTGGAACGCGCTGAAATTCGCGAGAAAACCGGACAAATCCTTGGGGTGCACAACTGCTCGTTGAATGTCGAGGTAGGTGAAATCCTTGTCCTCATGGGGTTGTCGGGTTCCGGCAAATCCACGCTGCTGCGGTCCGTCAACGGACTAAATCCTGTGATCCGCGGCGAAGTCCGCATCAACGATGGCGATTGGACCTGTAGCGTCGGCAACAGTTCATCGGCCGACCTGCGGCGGGTCCGGCGTGAATGTGTCTCGATGGTGTTTCAGCAATTCGGCCTGCTGCCTTGGCGCACCGTGCGCGACAACGTCGGGTTGGGGTTGGAACTAGCAGGTCTGGACAAAAGCGCGCGTTTGAAAAGGGTCAATCAGGAACTGGAAATGGTCGGTCTTGCTGATCGTGCCGATGCACTGGTCGGTGAATTGTCAGGCGGCATGCAGCAACGTGTAGGTCTTGCCCGCGCCTTTGCGACGGATGCACCAATCCTGCTGATGGACGAACCCTTTTCGGCGCTTGATCCGCTGATCCGTACACGGCTGCAAGACGAACTGCTGGACCTGCAAAAGCAGCGCGGGCGGACAATCATTTTTGTAAGCCATGATCTGGACGAGGCATTCAAGCTAGGAAACCGCATCGCAATTATGGAGGGCGGGCGGATCGTACAATGCGGCACACCGCGAGACATCTTCACCAATCCGGCGAACGGCTATGTCGCGGAGTTCGTCGCGCATATGAACCCGCTCGGGGTGCTAACGGCACGTGATGTGATGACCGTCGGCACGTGTGACGGGCAAGCGATAGATGCGGAAACACCTGTTCAGGACATCATGCACCAGATTGATGGTGCATCGCTGCAAGTCATCGAAAATGGTCAGCCTATCGGCGTGGTGACACAAAGCTCGCTGCTTGCACGCCTGACCCCGCCCGCGCCGGAGTAGACCCAACAGCGCGCGTCGCGCGTTAGGGCCAACATCAGACTTTGGTTGCTACCGCCGCAGGCGTGATCCTGCGTCGCGCGACAGCTTCGCGCCACGTGATAAAAGTGACCGATGCCATAATGACGGCACCCCCGAAAATGACCCATCCGTCGACGGCTTCGCCAAAGACGACAGCACCCAAAAGTACCGCCCAGATCAATTGCAGGAACGTGACCGGTTGCGTCACAGTCAAAGGTGCAGCGGCAAAGGCCAGTGTCATCGAATAATGTCCGGCTGTGGCAAAGCAGGCGACAAGGAACAGCCAACCCAACTGTTCAAGTGTTGGGGTGACCCAAACAGCAGCGGCAAACGGGGCAAGTCCGACCGTCACTGTGACAGATAGCATTCCCACCACAACGGCCGCCGAAACCTCGCCTGAAAGTTGCTTGGCTATCAAATACCCCGCAGCAAAAAAGACCGCAGTCCCAAGCATCGCGATATGGCCAATTTCGACTTCTTTCATGCCCGGCCGCAGAATAATCATGGCACCAATCAGCGCCATGATCACAGCGGCCAAACGCCGGGGTGGCAGTCGCTCGCCCAAGAAAAGCGCCGCCCCAAGCGAGACATAGACTGGCGACAGATAGTTCATTGCTGTCACTTCTGCGATAGGAATGCGGGCCATGGCAAAGAACCACAAGATTACCGCTAATGTGTGAACGACACCACGTACCCAGAACAGTTTCTTCTGTCTTCGCGTCAAATGGGCCGACAGAATGGGCTTGATCATCGGCAGCAGGAACACCAGCCCTAACACGTAGCGCAAGAATGCCGCCTGTGCGGCCGGCACGTCGCTGCCGACATGTTTTACGACTGCTGTGACAGCCACAAACATCAAGCCCGTGAAGACCATCCAGAAGATGCCGGCGACCGGCCTTGATTGCTTTGTTGGTTCCATGGCGTATGCGTCGCACCAAGCCTTGGCGATAGCAAGCCGTGACCTGTCGTTTTCGCTGGATGATTGGGCGCACAACCCGTAACACCAATTCCATGAAAATACTCTTTCTTGGCGATGTGATGGGCCGCTCCGGACGGACGGCGATTGTAGACCACCTGCCCCGCTTGCGGGCTGCATGGAAACTCGACTTTGTTGTGGTCAACGGCGAAAATGCGACCTCTGGTATGGGCTTGTCAGCGGATCATGCAAAGCTCTTGCTGGATGCAGGTGCGGACGTCGTGACCTTGGGTGATCATGCCTTCGATCAGAAAGACATGCTTGGCTTTATCGAGAAAGAAAACCGGATCATCCGGCCGATGAATTACTCCAAGGCGGCACCCGGCGTCGGCGCGCGCGTGTTCAACGCCCCCGGCGGACGCAAAGTCCTGGTGGCGCAGGTGCTTGGCCAGGTCTTTATGAAACGCCCCTTTGACGATCCATTTTCAGCGCTGGACAGTGTTCTGCGCCAATATCCGATGGGCGGACAGGTCAGCGCCAGCCTGATCGATGTCCACTGCGAGGCAACATCTGAAAAAATGGCGGCAGGTCATTTCTGTGACGGGCGCGCCAGCATTGTTGTTGGCACGCACACCCATGTGCCGACAGCTGATGCGATGATTTTACCCGGCGGAACTGCGTACCAGACCGACGCGGGCATGTGCGGCGACTACAATTCCGTCATCGGCATGGACAAAGCCGAACCTTTGCGGCGTTTTGTGACGGGCATGCCAAAGGCACGCTTTTCGCCCGCCGGCGGCGAAGCAACCCTATCGGGCCTTTATGTCGAGACTGACAACCTGTCCGGCAAAGCCATACGGGTTGAAACGGTGCGCCAAGGCGGGCGACTGCAACAAACTGGCCCTGAATGATCACGGATCGTGTCCGGCTGACCGGTTTTCTGTTGCTCATGGGATGTGGCTGGGGCCTGACCCAACCGCTGATCAAGATCGCTGTGACGGCTGGCTACCAACCTTTGGGCCTGATCTTTTGGCAAATGCTGATCGGGGCGGTCTTGCTTGGTGTGCTGCGCTGGCGACACCTGCGCCGCGGGATATTCACACGACAGACATTCCGTGCCTGGCTGATGATTGCGGTCATCGGGGCGCTATTGCCAGGCATCACAAGTTATCGCGCGGCATTTCATTTGCCTTCGGGGATCATGTCGATTGTGATCGCAACTATCCCGATGATGGCATTCCCGATTGCTTTGGCTCTTGGCAATGACAGCTTTTCGGTGCGGCGGCTAGCTGGATTGATGCTTGGCCTGATTGGCGTCGGGTTGATCGCGCTTCCGGACGCGAGCCTGCCGGAACGGGCGATGATCGCTTTCCTGCCTTTGGCGCTGATCGCACCGTTCTGCTATGCATGCGAAGGCAATATCGTCGCACGCTGGGGCACTGCGGGGCTTGACCCCTTCGCCGTGCTTTTTGGTGCGTCCGTTATAGGTACACTTTTCGCCCTGCCCCTTGCGATTGGCACAGGGCAGTTTTTTGTCCCGCAAGCCCCTTTCATTATGGCCGATTACGCGCTGGTGCTTGGCGCGGTTATCCATGTTTTAGTCTATACAGGCTACGTCTGGTTGATCGGACGCGCGGGGGCGGTCTTTGCGGGGCAAGTCAGTTACATCGTCACCGGATCAGGCGTGCTTTGGGCGATGCTTCTACTGGGTGAAACCTACAGTCTTTGGGTCTGGGGTGCGTTAGTCTGCATGATACTGGGCCTGATGCTGGTACAACCACGGCTTGCCCACGTGGCAACACTAGGTGAGAATAAAGTCTATGGATAACATGTTCCAATTGTCACAAACGCAAAGCGCGCTACTGACCATGGTGGTCGTTGTGGGCATGTTCTTGATGTTCCTGCGCGAGGTCTACCCGACCGAAGTCGTCGCGATGATCGGTGTCTCGGTCCTTTTGGCGACAGGGGTCTTGCCTTACGAGGCGGCCGTGACAGCCTTGGCCAACCCTGCCCCATGGACGATTGCGGCGATGTTCATCATCGTGGGTGCTTTGGTTCGCACTGGTGCGCTGAATGCGATGACCGGACTGGCCGAACGGCAAGCCAGAATTAGCCCCGCACGCGCCATCGGGGGCAGTTTGCTTTTTGTGGCCTTCGCGAGTGCCATTATGAACAACACACCGCTGGTCGTTGTGATGATCCCTGTCTTTGTCCAACTTGCGCGCAGCTTGGGGACGTCGGCATCCAAACTCCTTATTCCGTTGAGTTATGCGGCAATTGTCGGCGGCACAATGACCCTACTCGGGACATCAACGAACTTGCTGGTTGACGGTGTCGCGCGGGCATCGGGACTGAAACCCTTCGGTATCCTTGAAATTCTGCCCATAGGCTTGGTCGTTGTTACCTGGACTTTTGCCTATCTTTATTTCATGGGGCCGCGCCTGTTGCCTGACCGCCAAAGTATGGCGACGATGTTGTCGGACCGGTCCAAGAAGAAATTCTTTTCCGAGGCCGTGATCCCCCCTGACAGCAACCTGATCGGACGCGAGGTGTCCGGCGTGCAACTGTTCAAACGTGATGGTGTGCGACTGATCGACGTTGTGCGCGGCGACAAATCACTGCGCCGGAACATGAAGGCGGTTGTCCTGCAAGTTGGCGACCGCGTCGTTTTGCGCACAGAAATGGCAGAGTTGCTGTCTTTGCAGCAAAACAAGGAACTGCGCCGTGTCGATCAAGTCTCGGCGATTGAGACAACTACGGTTGAAGTGCTGATTACACCGAACTGCAAGATGGTCGGGCGGCGTATGGGCGCGATGCGTTTGCGGCGGCGTTACGCGGTCTATCCGCTGGCCGTTCACCGGCGCGATGCGAACATCAGTCAACAGATCGACGATATCATTGTACGTGTCGGTGACACGCTTTTACTCGAGGGTGCACCGGAAGATATCCAGCGCCTTGGCGAAGACATGAACCTTGGCGACGTGTCCGAGCCGTCCCAGCGGGCATACCGGCGTGAACGCGCGCCTGTTGCGATTGGTGTCTTGCTTGGCGTTGTAATTCTGGCAGCCCTTGGTGTGGCCCCTATCCTGATGCTGGCGATGCTTGGCGTCACATGCGTGTTGATGACAGGCTGCATTGATGCCGAAGAGGCGTTTTCCTACGTCGATGGGCGTCTGCTTGCACTGATCTTCGCGATGCTGGGTGTCGGGTCGGCACTGCAGTCGTCGGGTGCTGTGGCCATGATTGCCGACACGCTTTCGCCCGTCATGTTGGTCTTGCCGCCGTTCTTTGTGGTGCTTTCGGTTTATCTGCTGTCCAGCATTCTGACAGAACTTGTATCAAATAACGCCGTCGCGGTCGTCATGACCCCCATTGCTATCGGATTGGCCAGCGCCTTGGGTGTTGATCCGCGCCCTTTGGTTGTCGCGGTGATGATCGCGGCAAGTGCCAGTTTTGCTACGCCGATCGGGTACCAGACCAATACGCTTGTCTATGGCCCGGGTGGATACAGGTTTACCGATTTCCTGAAGTTCGGCGTTCCCTTGAACCTGTCGCTAGCGCCGATCGTGTCCTTCTTTATACCGTTTGTCTGGCCGCTTTAGGCAAACGCCTACGCCTTTGCGCACGGGGTTGCGGGGGAACATGCCCATGCCGTATAGAGGCGCAGATTTACACCGCATAGATGAGGTTTCCGATGGCTGGCCACTCAAAATGGGCAAATATTCAGCACCGCAAGGGGCGTCAGGACAAACTGCGTTCCAAGCTGTTTTCCAAGCTTGCCAAGGAAATCACCGTGGCCGCGAAAATGGGCGACCCTGATCCGGACAAAAACCCGCGTTTGCGCATGGCTGTCAAAGAAGCCAAATCAAGCTCTGTGCCCAAGGACGTGATTGATCGCGCGATCAAGAAATCCCAAGGTGGTGACGCGGAAAATTATGATGAAATCCGCTACGAAGGCTACGGCCCGAACGGGGTTGCTGTGATCGTCGAGGCGATGACCGACAACCGCAACCGGACTGCCTCGACCGTGCGTTCGACGTTTTCGAAGAATGGCGGGAACCTTGGCGAAACAGGGTCCGTCGGGTTCATGTTCGACCGCAAAGGCGAAATCGTCTACCCCGC
>CBDTYC010000066.1:0-11131 GCA_965364495.1 uncultured Yoonia sp.
AACCCGCGTTTTGGTTGGATGCAGCTGCAACGTCCCATGTACGCTATCCACCAGATAGGCGGGCGGGGTGTAGTCGGCCAGATAGATCGTTTGTGGCGCAGCATCTTTCATAGGGTCGGTCCTTTACAGTTACGTCAAAGGTAGGGTGGCGCGCAGCGATGTTCCACTGTGATTATGTTGAAAAATCCCGTGATCAGGTTAACTGCCCTTCTATGCCAAAGATGCGCCGCAAATCTGACCTGCCTCGAAAAACATGCGCCACGTGTGGCAGGCCATTCGTATGGCGCAAGAAATGGGCAAAAGTCTGGGACGAAGTTCGCTACTGTTCCGAGCGGTGCAAATCCGATCGCAAAGCCCTCTAAAGTGATGCCGCATCAAGAAATTTAGGCGCTCTTTGTTGCCTATCGGAAATTTCCGCACTAATTCCTCGGGCAGGTACCTGTGTGTGCCATTGTATGCATCATGCAAAGAAGGAGAGACATCATGACAGATCGTGTCGAAAAGCAGGGCCTTCAGGTCGCAGCGGAACTGGCAGATTTCATCGATAATCGTGCTTTGGACGGCACTGGCATCGACAGCGCGACGTTCTGGAAAGGTTTTGCCGGTTTGATTGCAGAAATGACCCCGCGCAACCGTGCCGCTTTGGCCAAACGTGATGATCTTCAAGAGCAAATAGATGCGTGGCACATTGCCCACCGTGACCAGCCTATGGACCGAAACGCATACGAAGCTTTCCTGCGTGAGATCGGCTATCTGGTGGAAGAGGGCGAAAGCTTTGCCATCGAGACCACGCATGTTGACCCTGAGATTGCAACCCTTCCTGGTCCACAGCTGGTGGTGCCTATTACCAATGCACGCTTTGCGCTGAACGCCGCAAACGCCCGATGGGGTAGCCTTTATGATGCGTTCTATGGCACCGATGCGATGGGTGTTCAGCCGCCAAAAGGCCCCTATGACCGTGGCCACGGCGCCCGCGTTATCGCCCGTTCACGGGTGTTTCTTGACGAAGCCTTCCCGATTGTTGGCACCAGCCATGCCGATGTGTCGCGCTATTATGTTCACAATGGTGCCCTACTGGTTGATGATAACCCGCTGCGCGAGCCCGCGAAATTCGTAGGTTATCGCGGCAATCCGAAAGCGCCCGACGCGATCTTGCTGCAAAACCACGGGCTGCATGTGGAATTGGTCTTTGACCGCGCCCATCCGATCGGCTGTCGTGATCAGGCACTTTTGGCGGATGTCCGCCTTGAAAGCGCGGTCTCGGCAATTATGGATTGCGAGGACAGCGTGGCTTGCGTCGATGCTGAAGACAAAGTCGTCGCCTACACCAACTGGCTGGGTCTGATGCAGGGCAATCTGACGGCAGAATTCCAGAAGGGCGGCAAGGCCATGACCCGCCGCTTGGCCGACGATATGACCTACACAGCACCGGACGGCGGAACACTGACCCTGAAAGGCCGCGCTTTGCTCTGGATTCGCAATGTGGGTCATCTGATGACAAACCCTGCCATTCTGGACAGCAACGGCGACGAGGTGTTCGAAGGTCTTATGGACGCGATGATTACTGTGCTGATTGCAATGCATGACCTCAAGCGTGATGGCGGCAACTCTGCCCTCGGGTCGGTCTATGTGGTCAAGCCAAAGATGCACGGCCCGGACGAGGTTGCGTTGACAAGCGACATCTTTGCCGTGGTCGAAGACGCGCTGGGCTTGCCGCGCAATACCGTCAAGATCGGTATTATGGACGAGGAACGCCGCACAACTGTGAACCTCAAGGAATGCATCCGCGCCGCAAAATCCCGCGTGGCTTTTATCAACACGGGCTTTCTGGATCGCACCGGCGATGAAATTCATACCTCGATGGAAGCTGGCCCGTTCAGCCGCAAGGATTTCATCAAGCGCAAACAGTGGATTGGCGCCTACGAAGATCAAAACGTGGATATCGGCCTGGAATGCGGTTTTTCCGGCAAGGCCCAGATCGGCAAAGGCATGTGGGCAATGCCCGACATGATGGCGGCGATGATCGAGCAAAAGATCGGCCATCCGCAATCAGGCGCTAACTGCGCATGGGTCCCCAGCCCGACTGCGGCCACCTTGCATGCTTTGCACTATCACAAGGTCGACGTGATGGCGGTACAGGCCAAACTGCTGAAAGGTGGGCGTCGCGCCTATGTATCGTCGATATTGGATATCCCGCTGGCGCAATATCAGCGCTGGACAAATGCGCAGAAAATCAAAGAAGTTGAAAACAACGCGCAGGGTATTCTCGGTTATGTTGTGCGCTGGATTGATCAGGGCGTTGGCTGTTCCAAAGTGCCGGATATCAACAACGTGGGCCTCATGGAGGACCGCGCAACCTGCCGGATTTCCAGCCAGGCACTGGCCAACTGGTTGCACCACGACGTTGTGAGCCAAGAGCAGGTGATGGAGGCAATGCGCAAGATGGCCGCAGTTGTCGATGGCCAGAACGCCGACGATCCGTCCTACCGTCCGATGGCGCCAAACTATGACGGCATCGCATTTCAGGCGGCTTGTGATCTGGTGTTCAAAGGCCGCATCCAGCCGTCCGGCTATACAGAGCCAGTCCTGCACCAACGCCGGCTAGAGCTTAAAGCACAACGCAATCATTAGGACCGACTTAGAGGAGTTATCGACATGGCTGAAATCTCTGCAAACAAGGCGCGGACAATCATTCGCAAAGCAATGGCATCGGGCACCGAAAATGGCTTCAAGCCGCTGTCGGTTGTTGTTCTGGATACAGGCGGCCACATCAAGGCGTTCGAGCGCGCCGACGGGGCCTCTCCGGGACGTTTCGGAATCGCCCATGGCAAGGCTTACGGGACGATCATGTTGGGGATTGCGGGCACCGCGCAAATGGCGCGCGCCGAACAGCAGGCCTATTTCATTGCGGCTGTGAATGGCGTTTTTGGGGGGCAGGTTGTGCCTGTTCCCGGCGGTGTGCTGGTGCGTGACAAGCGAGGCAATGTGATCGGTGCCGTTGGTGTTACCGGTGACACATCCGACAATGATGTGATTGCGGCAATGGCAGGGATCGAAGCTGCGGGTCTGGTTGGCGAAGCCTCATCAGCCTAAAAAATTCAGGCGTGCTGAAAGTTTAGACCTGCGTGATGAGTTTTTGGACATGTGCAGCCCTGACAACAGGGTTGTGCGCAGCCTGCATCTTTTCATGTCGGTCGTTCGTCGCTAGATAAAGCCAAACCTGAGAGGGACTATTATGGCGCGGCCTGTTGTCGGCATTGTTTCAAACAATCATCTGCTGAATGACGACTATCTGATCCACGGGGCAGGTGCGATGAACGCACGCGCACTTGCGGATGTGTCCGGCGTTATGCCGATTGTTATACCCGCAGACCCCAGCGCTGTAGACATCGAACAACTGATGTCCACTTGCGACGGGTTCTTCTTCCCCGGTGGCAGACCCAATGTTCACCCGGAAGAATACGGCGAAGACGTCACCGACGCCCACGGCACATTCGAGCGGAACCGCGACAGGATCAGCTTGCCCCTGATCCGCGCTTGCGTGGCCCAAGGCCAGCCGATCATGGGTGTCTGCCTTGGTTTTCAGGAAGTGAATGTCGCCATGGGCGGCACGCTTTATCCCGAAATCCGCGATCTGCCCGGACGTGATAATCACAGGATGCCGCCGGACGGAACGCTGGAGGAAAAGTTCGAGTTGCGCCACGAAGTGACCCTGACCGAAGGTGGCCCGTTTCACCGTGTTTTTGGGTCTCACAAGGTTATGACGAACACACTTCACGGCCAAGGGATCAAAGTTCCGGGGCCGCGTATCGTGATCGACGGTCACGCGCCAGATGGTACGCCAGAGGCGATTTATGTCGCAGACGCCCCCGGCTTTACGCTTTCGGTGCAATGGCATCCAGAATGGAATGCGGACGCAGATCCGGTATCACGGCCACTGTTCGAAGCGTTTGGTGCCGCCTGTCGGGCGTGGGCGTCGCGTGGACTGGTCAAAGCTGTCTGAATTCGGCGGCAGCGTCTGTTCAAGCTGGCGTTATACCACTGAAACGCCATTCAGACCTGCGATAAGTTCCGGAATTTTCTCTTTGAAGCGAAAAAACCCGTGTGTCGCGTGTGGCCACGTCGCAGCGTCATAGTCTCGGATGACATGGCTTAATTCAGTGGCGTCTAGTGTGTCGGCTGTTGGTCCAACAGGGATATAAGATGTCACGATCTGTTCGACACCCTGCGATCGCGCCCAAGAACATAGCTCGTCCGGTTGCAGCACGGTGACTGGCCCCAAGCGATCAGAGAAACGCTTGGTACAATCGACAAGTGCTTCACTCACGAAGTTCTGGACGAGAGGGCTGACTGCCAATGGGCTGCGCGCGGCCGTCGTTTGTATCACTGCGGTTGCAACAGGTTTGACTTGATCCAACAGCCATCCCAGCGCGAGGTCTTCTTCGGTGACCAATAGGCCGGTACGTGCATTGCCCATGATTTGGGCGCAGGTCGGCAAAGGGCGGCGCGCAGGATGCGGCGTGCCTTCCAACGGGGCTGCGAAAGTTGTCAAACCTTCGGGATGAAACCGCCCATTGGTGTATTTTGCGATGTTGTCAGGCCGCGCGAGATAGGTTTTGCCAATCGTCTGCAATCCCCCGACCCAGCGCCACGACAGCGTGTTCGACGCGGGATCCCCGTCCAGTAGATGGCGCATGAAAAAATCAGCGCCCAAGGTCCACGGCAGGCGCAACGTGAATATCCAGATCGAGGCGAACCACATACGGGCATGGTTGTGCAGGTATCCGGTTTGTACCAATTCGTGGGCCCAATGGTCAAAGCAGTCTATGCCGGTCTCGCCCTTGCAGGCCGCTTCCCATTCTTGTCGTAAGCCACTTTCGGTTTGGACGCGGTTCAGGGCTGCATGCAGGTCACTGCGGTAGGCGGACCATACATCGGGGTGTTGTTCCAGCCAGCCTTTCCAATATGTCCGCCAGTAAACCTCTTGCACGAACTTTTCGGCGGCTTTCGGGCTGTGGCGCGAAAGCGTTGCGCGAAGCACGTCCTCTTCCGAAATGATCCGGTGACGCAGATATGGCGACAAGGTCGAGACATGCGCCGTATCATCATAGTTGCGATTGCTTGCGTAATCGCGGCCCGCTTTGGGGACAAAGCGATGCAGGCGCGTTAATGCGGCGGTGTGGCTTGGTTCAAACATGATCTGCCAACTAACGCGCGTTTGAGCCGTTTCAAGCGATTTGCCTATGCAACAGGCGCGTGCTTTTGACGCGCGCGTTCTTGACACCGCGCGGCGGTCAGGACAACGCTGCACCATGCTTGATTTGCGCCCTGTGGGCTATGTCATTGGTCTACTTGTGGCGTCGCTTGGTCTTACCATGCTCGGCCCGTTGGCGGTCGACCTCGCGGCGGGCAACGGGCATTGGCACGTTTTTTTCGAAAGTGCTGTGGTGACGGTTCTGACCGGAGGTCTGATCGCGATTGCCTGCGCCAATGGCGTGTCACAGGGGCTGTCGCTGCGACAGACGTTTTTGCTGACGTCATTGGTCTGGCTGATGCTGCCGATTTTTGGTGCAATTCCATTTGTGCTGGGTGCGACCAACGCCAGTTTCACCGACGCCTTTTTCGAGGCGATGTCAGGGATGCCTACAACAGGGGCTACGGTGTTTACTGGCCTTGATACGTTGCCAGACGGGATCAAGCTCTGGCGCGGGACGCTGCAGTGGTTGGGTGGCGTTGGTATTATCGTTGTTGCCATGGTCTTTCTGCCTGAACTGCGGGTTGGTGGTATGCAGATATTCCGCACCGAAGCATTTGACACTATGGGCAAAATCCTGCCCCGCGCCGGTCAGATCGCAAGCCGCATCTCGGTGATCTATATCGTCCTGACGCTGTCTTGTGCTTTGGCCTACATCGTGTCCGGTATGCTGCCTTTCGATGCCATCGTTCATGCGATGACCACGGTATCGACAGGCGGCATGGCCAACTATGACATCTCTTTCGGGATGTACGGGGCAGGCGCCCATTATATCGGGTCAGTCTTCATGCTGTTGGCGGCTCTCCCTTTCGTGCGCTACGTACAGCTATTGGCCGGAACGGCGCAGCCACTTTGGCGCGACACGCAGATCAGAGCGTTTTTGTGGATTGTCGCGCTCACTGTCCTTTTGATTACGATGTGGGTTTGGGGCCGCGAAGGAGAGTTGTCAGAGAACGCGTTCCGCGAGGCGCTGTTCAATGTCATCTCGATTATCTCGGGAACGGGATATTCTAGCGCGGATTACATGACTTGGGGGACTTTCCCGATTGTTCTGTTTTTCCTGATCGGCTTGGTCGGAGGCTGCGCCGGTTCGACCTCTTGTTCGGTCAAAGTGTTCCGCTATCAGCTGTTGGTCGCGGCGATCAAAAGCCAGATCCGGCAAATCCATTCGCCCCATGGTGTGTTTACCCCGCGCTATGAAGGGCGGCCGATCGGCGAAGACGTTCTGAACTCGGTGATCGCGTTTTTTGTGGCTTTCATCTTGTCGCTGGGCGGCACGGCCGTCTTGCTGGGCATGACTGGATTGGACTTTATCACTTCTATTTCGGGGGCTGCGGCGGCATTGGCCAATATCGGACCCGGATTGGGGATCGAGATCGGGCCGGCGGGAAATTACGCAAACATCAACGATACTGCGAAATGGATACTGGCGATTGCCATGTTTGTTGGCCGGCTCGAGATCATGGTCGTTCTCATCATTCTGTCCATCAAGTTCTGGAGAAACTAATATGACGACGCGACCGCTTGGCGCCCAGATTTCCCATATGCTGAAGGATCGCGGGGTTGATACAATCTTTGGTATTCCGGGCGTGCATAACCAAGAGATGTACCGCGGAATCGAAGAGGCAGGGATCACCCATGTTCTGGCCCGTCACGAACAAGGTGCCGGCTTTATGGCCGATGGCTATGCCCGCGCTACGGGCAAGGTTGGCGTGGCCTACGTGATTTCCGGCCCCGGTCTTTGCAATATCATGACCCCGATGGGGCAGGCCTATTCGGACAGCGTACCAATGCTGGTGATTTCGTCGGTGCTTGATGAAACTGCAGCCAAACGCGGGCAATTGCACCAGATGAAAGATCAGGAAGGGGCCGCCGCAACGGTCTGCGACTGGTCTTTGACAGCCAATTCAGCTGCTGCCAGCTATCAGCTGATCGACCGCGCGCTGACCGAGATGTACACAGGCGTGCCGTCACCCAAGCACATTCAAGTTCCGATCGCGCAACTTGAAGCACACGCCGCCCCTGCGCCCGCGCGTGCCGACGAATGGCCGTATCGACCAGAGGCTGCACCGCTGCAACGCATCGCACTCATCGACCGGATAAACGCGGCCAAACGCCCGCTGTTCATCTTTGGCGGTGGTGCCACGCAGGATGTTGTGCGTTGGTTGCCGCATTTCCAGCGTCTAAATGCGGCGTCATTTACCACCTATGCAGGGCGCGGGATCATTCCTGACGACAGCCCGCTGCATTTCGGGGCAACGCTTGCCCGGCCAGGCAGCGCCGAAGTGATTGCATCGGCTGATCTGGTCGTTGCCGTTGGTACAAGGTTAAGCGAAGTTGACCTGTGGCGCGATGATCTGGGCCACTGCGCCCCTCTGGTACGGATCGACCTTGATCCGGAATGCCTTTCGGACCGTCACAACGCGGACACGCGTATTCTGGCTGATGCAACGGCCCACCTGACCGAATGCCTGTCACAACTCGAAGCGGTCAAGCAAACGACCTGGACTGCACAAGAGGTCGCGGCCACACGTGCCCGTTGGCGGGCCGAGCTTGACGCAGAACGCGCTGGCATTCTGCCGGTTGTCGACGCCCTCAAAGCGGCGCTGCCTGCAGATACCATGATTTTTTCCGACATGACCCAATTCGCTTATGCCGCCAAAGAGATCTATCCGATGGACCGTGTTCGCCATTGGCATCATCCCAACGGCTTTGGAACGCTTGGCTATGCGCTGCCTGCCGCGATCGGTGGCAAGGTCGGTGTGGGCGCGCAGCCTGTTGTTGCGATCCTTGGTGACTACGGTTTCCAGTACACGGTGCAGGAATTGGCCGTGGCCGTCGAATTGGAACTGACGCTGCCGATCATCATCTGGGACAATGGCAAACTGGGCGAAATCGAAGACAGCATGGTTGCCGCACAGATTGCACCGAATGCCGTGATTCAGCGCAATCCCGACTTTCTGAAACTGGCCGAAGCCTACGGTGCTGCCGCAGTCCAGCCCGCGACGCTGTCGGCTTTCGCAGATGCGCTGGGCGCAGCCTTTGGCCGCAAAGGCCCAACCGTAATCCGCGTCAAATCGGATATCGCCCTGTGAGGCGCGTTGCCTGATTGACCCTTGGGGCGTGGCACCCTATTGAACGGCGCACAAGCACACGAGGGTTCCGATGGCCGATAAACCACGCAGTTTTCAAGAAATCATCCTGCGGCTCCAGACCTATTGGGCGGGCCAAGGCTGTGCCATTTTGCAACCCTACGACATGGAAGTCGGAGCAGGGACATTTCACCCTGCCACAACACTGCGCGCGCTGGGCGACAAGCCATGGGCTGCGGCCTATGTGCAACCATCGCGCCGCCCGACAGACGGGCGCTATGGCGAAAACCCGAACCGGTTGCAGCATTACTATCAGTACCAAGTGCTGATCAAACCTTCGCCGCCCGCGATGCAGGACCTTTATCTTGGATCGCTGAAGGCGATTGGCATCGACGCGACCCTGCACGACATCCGCTTTGTCGAAGATGACTGGGAAAGCCCGACATTGGGCGCGTGGGGGCTTGGTTGGGAAGTTTGGTGCGATGGCATGGAAGTCAGCCAGTTCACCTATTTCCAACAAGTCGGCGGGCATGATTGCAAGCCTGTGGCGGGCGAATTGACTTATGGGCTCGAACGTCTGGCGATGTATGTGCTGGGTGTTGATCACGTGATGGACATGCCATTCAACGATCCTGACGCGCCGATTGCGCTCAAGTACGGGGATGTGTTTCAACAGACCGAACAGGAATATTCGCGCTGGAACTTTGATATCGCGGACACGGACGTGCTGTTGCAGCACTTTGTCGATGCCGAAGCGGAATGTCGACGTATTCTGGACGCACCAGCCGTGGACCCCAAAACCGGACACAAGATCATCATGGCGCATCCGGCCTATGACCAATGCATCAAGGCCAGCCATGTGTTCAACCTGCTTGACGCGCGTGGCGTAATCTCGGTCACAGAACGGCAAGCCTACATCGGACGCGTGCGCACGTTGGCCAAGGCCTGTGCGGACGCATTCGTGCAAACACCAGCTGGCGGGGCTGCGGCCTGATGGCGCGGGTGATCATTGTGTTGATGTTGCTTATGGGTGCTGTTGCAGGCGGTGTGCTGTATTACCAGCAGGTCTATGCTTACTACGAAGACGTCGGCTTTAGCGCCGATGCTGTCCAGTTGACCTCTGTTTCGACGGGGCAGGCCGAACCGATTGTCGTTGGCAGCTTTGACGCGATCGACGCGATCAGTAGCCCGTTACGTTATCGCGCATGTTTCACAACGCCGCTGTCCCAAGCGATGCTGTCAGAGGTTTATGTAATCGTCGACGATGCCGAACCGCGTGTTGCACCCCGTTGGTTTGATTGCTTTGACGCAAGCCAGATCGGTGCCGATCTGGCGGGCGATGCGATTGCCTTTTTGGGTGTTGAAAACATCGAATACGGGATTGACCGGATCGTCGCGATTTACCCTGACGGGCGCGGTTATGCATGGCACCAAATCAACGCCTGTGGCGAAGTCGTTTTTGACGGCAACACCCCGCCCGCCGACTGCCCACCTCTTCCTGAAAGCCAGAACTGATGCCTGATCTTCTGATTGAACTTTTCTCCGAGGAAATCCCTGCACGGATGCAAAGCCGTGCCGCGGATGATTTGCGCAAACTGGTCACCGACGGTCTGGTTGACGCAGGGTTGACCTACGCCGGTGCTGCGGCTTTCTCGACGCCGCGCCGCCTGACCCTGTCGCTTGAAGGGCTGACCGCCGAAAGCAAGCCTGTGCGCGAAGAACGGCGCGGCCCCAAGGTTGGCGCCCCCGAGAAAGCGATCGAAGGCTTCCTGCGCGGGGCAGGAGTGGCACTAGAAGATCTTGAAATACGTGACGACAAAAAGGGTCAGGTTTACTTTGCAGTGATCGAAAAACCGGGGCGGCTGGCGGCGGATATTATCGCCGAAGTCCTTGAAAACGCGATCCGCAACTTCCCTTGGCCCAAATCGATGCGCTGGGGGGCTGGCGCGCTGAAATGGGTGCGCCCGCTGCATTCCATCTTGTGCATCCTGGGCGACGAGGCAGGAACCGAGGTCGTACCGCTTGACGTGGACGGTATCACGTCCGGCAACACCACGCGCGGTCACCGTTTCCTAGCGCCGGATGCATTTTCTGTCTCTTCTTTCGATGATTACGAAGCGAAGCTAAAGCGCGCAAAGGTCGTTTTGCGTGCCGATGAACGTGCAGAAGCAATCTGGCATGACGCAACGCATCAAGCCTTTGCAATGGGGCTTGAAGTGGTCGAGGACCGTGGTTTGCTGGCCGAGGTCGCAGGGCTGGTCGAATGGCCTGTTGTCCTTTTGGGCCGCATTGACGATGCCTTTTTGGGGCTGCCGCCAGAGGTGCTGCAAACATCCATGAAAGAGCATCAGAAATTCTTTTCTGTGCGCAATCCGAAAACAGGCCGGATCGAGCGTTTCGTGACCGTCGCCAATATGGAAACCGTTGATCAGGGGGCGACGATCCTTGCGGGCAACCAAAAGGTTCTGGCCGCGCGACTGGCAGACGCAAAATTCTTTTGGGAAAATGATCTGCGTACCGTGCAGCGGCAGGGGATGAAGGCATGGACAGACCAGTTATCCAACGTGACGTTCCACGCCAAGCTGGGATCACAGGCAGAACGGATCGCGCGCATCGCGGCTTTGGCCCGCGAAATTGCACCACATGTCGGCGCCAAGCCCGATCTGGCGGAAGAGGCAGCACGAATCGCCAAGGCCGATCTGGCCTCGGAAATGGTCTATGAATTCCCGGAATGGCAGGGGCTGATGGGCCGCTACTATGCCCCAGCGGCAGGGCATGATGCTGG
>CBDTYC010000067.1:0-11045 GCA_965364495.1 uncultured Yoonia sp.
GAAGGTTTCATAGAGGGACATGCCAGCCGCAAGGATGATTGCCAGCGAAATCGGGACATCCATATTGAGTTTGCGGACCGAAAGCGCCCGCCACGCGTTTTCAAAGAATGGCTGTGCCGCGTAAAGAAGGGCAGGGATCGCGATGGTCGCACTGATCAGGTGGAACAAGTTTTGGGTAGCCCCGATCGCGCCTGACCAGACGGCGACAGACAATAGCATGACGTTCATCATCGCAAAGCCTGAAACGGCGATACGGGTCATCAAGCCACGACCGTAGCTGTCGGTCTCGGTGCCAAGCAGACCGGTGTCCAACACGCGTGCTTCGAATCCCGCCATTTCGAGGGCTTCGATGAGTGTTTCAGGTGCGACGGGCTGGCTGGTGCCGACCGTGACCCGCTTCATACTCAGATTAACGCGGGCGTTTGCGACGCCGTCCAGCGCCCGCAAGGCACGTTCGACCCCGTTGATGCAGGCCACGCAGTGGATACCCGGCAACGACAGAACAATTTGCGCCGTACCATTCGAGGCGGCCTTTGCAAGCTGCCCTTCGGGCAGGCCAACACAGGCGGGACAGAAGGCCGCGTCGCTCATTTTGCGGTCAGCGGAAAGCGGCGGCGGAATTTGGTGCCGTCAGGCGCGACCATCTCAAGACGCAGGTTCCAGTATCCTTCGCCTGCGGTCACAGGGGCAGACCATGCGGTGCCGGTCCAAGTGAACAGGGGTGTGCTGTCTTGGCCGGTATGCGTCGCGCGACCAAGGGTTGCACGGGTGACTTCGGCTTGAACCGGATCGCCGTCTGCATCAAGGATCGCCACGGTTAGTACACCATCTTCAATCTTCGCGCTGACATCCCAGCGCAATGCATCTTGGGCGGCGCGGTCGGCCTGAAACTGCTGGCTGATCACATAGGAATTGCGGGTTTCAAGACCGGGGAACGTGGCAACGGCATTCCAGGCCAAAGTCAGATTGACTGCAATGATGATGCCAAAGCCGCCAACCATCAGGCCCAACATGTGCCAACCGGTGAATTCACGTGTCATTGTTGTGTCCTTCCGTTGAAAATGGCGTCCTTGTGGGCGCGTTCGCCCGATACACGGTCTTCGACCCAGAACCGCAGGTCTGTGCGGGCCAGACTTGCTGCCGGATCGCCGGGGCGGGCCGAGACGTAAACGCGCTGCAGGAATGTTTCGTTTGCGGGGACGATCAGACTGCGTTGCGACGTCCCCTCTAGCTCGATCCGCAGGATTTCATCCGACGTCAGCGACAGATGGAATTCGCGGTCTTCCCCGTGTTTGTTGAGCAACCGGATGTCATAGATGTTGCGTATCGTGCCGTCAGACAGGGTTACGAATGTCGGGTTGCGGACCGGTGCAACTGTCATTTCAATATCGGCACGGATAAAGAGTGCAAAGATCAGACCAATGCCGATCAGCGCCCACAAAGTGGTGTAAAGGATTGTCCGAAAGCGCAGGACATGTTGCCAGACGCGCTTGGCCGGTTTGCCTTTTGCCTCTTCTTCCTGATCCGAAAGCGCCAGGTAATCGATCAATCCGCGCGGTTTGCCGATCCTTTCCATGACATCATCGCAGGCATCAATGCAGAGCGCGCAGGTAATGCATTCCATCTGTTGCCCGTCGCGAATATCGATGCCGGCAGGGCAAACGTTGACGCAAGCCATACAATCAATGCAATCGCCTGCCCCTTCAATCCGTTTTTTGCCGCGCGGCTCTCCGCGCCATTCGCGGTAGGCCACGGTCAGGGTTTCAGGGTCCATCATCGCAGCTTGGATGCGGGGCCAAGGACACATGTAATTGCAGACCTGTTCGCGCATGAAACCGCCAAACACAAATGTCGTCGCTGTCAGCACCCCGATTGTAGCCCAAGCGATAGCAGGTGCGTTGAACGTCGCAAGGCTGATTGCCAAGGTCGGCGCGTCAGCAAAGTAAAAGACCCAAGCACCACCCGTCGCCACCGAGATCAGCAGCCAGACCGCCCATTTGAAGGTGCGCAACCGGATCTTGCGAAAGCTCCAATCGGCATTCCAAAGACGGACCCGCGCGTTGCGGTCGCCTTCAATCCAGCGTTCGACGAGAATAAACAGATCGGGCCATACGGGTGGCGGGCAGGTATAGCCGCACCACACCCGCCCGAGGGCAGACGTGAACAGGAACAGCCCAAGCCCCGCCATGATCAAAAGACCCGCGACAAAGTAGAACTCGTGCGGCCAGATCTCGATCCAGAAGAAAGAGAAACGACGGTGGGCCATGTCGATCAGAACGGCCTGATCCGGCAGGTTCGGGCCGCGGTCCCAGCGAATCCACGGGGTCAGATAGTAAATGCCCAAGGTGATCCCCATCACCCACCACTTCAAATTGCGATAAAAGCCTTTGACACGGCGCGGAAAAATCGGCTCACGCGGGGCGTAAAGCGGCTGAGGTTCGGTTGAAGACATGCATCTGGCCTAGTGAAGGTTTCTGTTCGCATGGTCCGTTCTAGGCAGTCTGGCTGGAAATACCTTGATGTGGATCAAGAATGCGATTGCAATTGCTTTCGTTATCCTGCCGCGTCCATAAGCAATAAAGGCCCGTCGCATCGTGTGGGGCGGTCAGCCAATCAATTACCAAGGAAAACGCATGATAGAACGTATTGAAAGCGGCGAACGCTCGTCCAAGATCGTCAAGCACAACGGGGTTGCCTATCTGACCGGTCAGGTGGCCGAAGGTGACACGATTCAGGAACAGGTGCGCATTTGTCTGGAAAAGGTCGATGCCCTTTTGGTCCAGGCGGGTTCATCGCGTGAAAACATGCTGCGCGTGACGATCTGGCTTGCCGATATGAAAGATTTCGCTGGCCTGAATGAAGTGTGGAATGATTGGGTGCCAAGTGGTCATGCGCCCGCCCGCGCCTGTGGTGAGGCCAAGTTGGCGCGTCCAGAGCTGAAAGTGGAATTTATTGTAGACGCGGCATACGGCTGATCGCGCCTTGCTGCGTGCGCCCCGAAACAGATTAGAAGCTTTCCTCATGAATTTTGTCCGCCTCGAAGATGCCCAGTCCCTGCCGCTTTGGCGCAGGCCCACGTCGTTGTTGTTTGTGATGGCGATGGCGATGCCGATTGCCTTTGCGACATGGTCTGCCCTTCTCAATAACTTTGTGATCGAAGTGGCGGGCTTTGACGGGTCTGACATCGGTTGGCTGCATACCGTGCGCGAAATCCCGGGTTTCTTTGCGATTGGCGTGATCGCCTTGATCATGTTCATCCGCGAGCAGGTTCTGGGGCTGGTCGCACTTCTCATGTTAGGGGCCGCGACGGCGGTAACAGCGCAGTTCCCGCAGATGGGTGGAATTCTGGCTGTGACAATGCTGTCCTCGATAGGGTTTCACTATTACGAAACAGTGAACCAATCGCTGCAATTGCAGTGGATCGATAAGAAGAAAGCACCGCAAACTTTGGGTTGGATCCTGTCCGCTGGGTCGGCTGCGACACTGGTGGTCTACTTGCTGATCGTGATCAGTTGGGACCGTTTGGGCCTGACGTATAGTATCGTCTACTGGCTTTCGGGCGGGTTTACCGCTGTGGTCGCCACGATTTGTCTGCTGGCCTATCCCCAGTTCGAAGCACCGCATCCGCAGATAAAGAAAATGATCCTGCGCAAACGGTATTGGCTATATTATGCACTGCAATTCATGTCCGGCGCGCGGCGGCAGATCTTTGTTGTATTCGCGGGCTTCATGATGGTCGAACAATTCGGTTTTGCCGTTGACGATATTACAAAGCTGTTCACGGTGACTTTGCTGATCAACATGTTTGTGGCCCCGCTTTTGGGCGGTCTGGTTCAGTTCTTCGGTGAACGGCGCGCGTTGGTGTTCGAATATGCGGGGCTGTGTCTGGTGTTCTTCGCTTACGGGGGTATCTACTATTTCGGTTGGGGTGTCGTGCTGGCGACGGTTCTTTACGTTGTGAACCATCTGTTCTTTAGTCTTGCGCTGGCAATCAAGACCTACTTTCAAAAGATTGCTGACCCGCAGGACATCGCGCCAACCGCCGCTGTTGCATTTACGATCAACCATATCGCTGCTGTCTTTTTGCCCGCGCTCTTGGGTTATGTCTGGCTGCAGTCTCCGGGCATGGTGTTTCTGCTAGCCGCTGGCATGGCGATGATTTCGCTTTTGTTGTCTTTGCTGATCCCGCGCCATCCAGCCCCCGGTCACGAGACCGTGTTCCAGGGACGTTTATTAAGCGCAGCAGAGTAGAAAAAATGCGGACGCATCCTATATTCAAAGCGACCCAAACAGGAGGCTTCTTATGTTTTTCATGAACCGCGCAAAATCCGAAATGGTGGCGCAAGAGGCCGCACTGCCTGGCCGCGCGAGCGCTATCCCGACGGCGCAAACGCACCATGTCTATGGAACACCGATATTGGCGGAAGTACCCGCAGGCATGCAGGAAGCGATGTTCGGCATGGGCTGTTTTTGGGGCGTAGAGCGGATGTTCTGGAAACTGGAAGGTGTGCAATCAACGATGGTTGGTTATGCGGCAGGATACACACCCAACCCGACGTACGAAGAAGTATGCACCGGCAAGACCGGCCATAACGAGGTCGTCCGCGTTGTGTTTGATCCGGCAATCATTTCATACGAGCAATTGCTGCAGGTGTTCTGGGAAGGCCACAACCCGACCCAAGGCATGCGTCAAGGGAATGATGCTGGCACGCAGTACCGGTCGGGCATTTACACTTATTCTGACGCACAGCAAGCCGCGGCAGAAGCATCCAAAGCAGCCTTTGCGCCACGCCTGTCCGAGGCCGGTTTCGGAGTGATCACCTCCGAGATTATTCCGGCGTCCACGTTCTATTTCGCCGAAGAGTATCACCAGCAATACCTTGCCAAAAACCCCAGCGGTTATTGCGGGATTGGCGGAACCGGTGTGACATGCCCGATCGGGGTTGGTGCCTAAGCGAGGCCTTTGTTGCTTGATATCGCGGCGCGGATCGTTCTTCTGCCTATCCTGATGGGGCAGGCACTATACGTCCGCAGTAACATCATTCAATTACCAGAGCCGCAGGGCGCCCGCAGCGGAACCTGCGGTTCTGGACCGCACCTGCGGATATTGGTCTTGGGCGATTCTTCCGCTGTGGGGCTGGGCGTGAATACGCAGACTGAGGCGCTGTTGGGGCGGATCATCCACGCCCTTAGCCCACAATTTACGCTGACATTTGACCTTGTCGCTGTCACTGGCGCTCGCACCGGTGATGCACTGGGTTGGATGTCCAGTTTGCCCGCTGACCGCTATGATGTGGTTGTCACGGCCTTGGGGGTAAATGACGTGACGAAAGGGACATCGCTTCGCCGGTTCCTTGCGCTGCAGACCAAACTGATTGAACGCCTGCAGGCAGAGCGGCAGGCAAAACTGATCGTGGTTTCGGGACTGCCGCCAGTGAAGGAGTTCTCTGCGCTACCCCAACCCCTACGCTGGGTTTTGGGACGACAGGCCCAACGGTTCGACGCTGCGCTTGACCTGCTTGTCTCGCCACGCGCAGGTTGTGCGGTCTTGAAGTTCGACACGTCACTTGACGCAGGCACTATGGCCCGTGACGGGTTTCATCCCGGACCTTTAGTCTATGCCGCTTGGGCCCAGAATATCGCGCGTGTTATCGCGGCACATGCGCCCTTTGCTTGACGCAGCCAAATCCGCGCCCTAACGGAAGCGGAACAGACGCAAAGGGCTTTTCAGATGACGACATATGCAGCACTTACAACGATCACTGGCGAAGACCCTGCCTATCAGTTGGCAGAAACCCTGGAAGGTCTGGTTCCGGAACCGACAGGCATTGGCGTCTACGAAATCGAGGACGGTTCCGGTCTATGGGAGGTTGCCGCCTATTTCACGGAAACACCCGATGCGGCTGCTTTGGCTGTGTTTTCGGCGCTCTATCAGGCCAAGCCGTTCAATATCTCGGAAATCCCCGATCAGGATTGGGTTTCCAAGGTCCAGCGTGAACTGGCGCCAGTGACGGCAGGGCGGTTCTTTGTCTATGGATCACATGACGCGGACCAGGTGCCCGCAGATAAAATCCCGTTGTTGATCGATGCGGCGATGGCATTTGGCACAGGACACCATGGTACGACAAAGGGTTGCCTTGAAGCGTTTGACCGTTTGGTAGAACAAGGGTTTAGCGGGACGCGTATTTTGGACATCGGCTGTGGCACGGCTGTTCTGGCAATGGCTGCCGCAAAAGTACTGCCCGGCGTGATTTTGGCGAGCGATATTGACCCGGTGGCCGTCGAAGTCGCGCAAGCAAATGTATTGGGCAACAACCTGCGCGACCGCGTGAATTGCTTTGTCGCACCGGGTTTTGAAGCGAAAGAACTTGTGGATGGCGGTCCTTACGATCTGATCTTTGCCAATATCCTGAAAGGGCCGTTGATCGGCCTTGCGCCAGATATCGCAGGGCATGTGAAGGCGGGGGGATACGTGATTCTTTCCGGAATTCTGAATGAACAAGCCGATGACGTAATCGCCGTTTATATCCAAAATGGGTTCGAATTGGTCGATAATCGGCGTATTGTTGACTGGACAACCCTTGTTTTGGCGAAAAACGGCTAACTTAAGTGCAGTTTCGGGCAATTAAGGCAAAAGCTCTTGTTTAAGGCCCAATTAGGGCCAATAATGATTTTATTAGATAAACAAGTAGTTTTTGGAGGCAGTTCAGGTGCAAGCCCACGTCCCATTCGATAAAAGATTAAAGCGCATCGTGCGTCGTCACGACAAGATGGCTAACGGTGTTGTCCGTACCGTAAATTCCGACGGTCTGATTGTAGCGCGTCCCCGGCTTTACAAGCCTCAGTTCCCACTCAAGGGTCTGATCATAGTTCTGGCGCTCGGTTTCCTGCTCAAGGGCTTCCTTTTAGCATACCTTGGTGATGCTGGTTATGCTGACCGTCTTGCCGCTTTGCAGGCAGGCACAGTTGTCGAGCAAGCCGGTGCTTGGGTCATGCAGTCTGATCCAGTGACCGCAGCGGTCGCCAGCGGAATTCAGACGATCCTGCCACAGTAATCCACTTACGATGACAAACGAAAAAGGCCGCGCTTTTGACAAGCGCGGCCTTTTGCATTTCTTGGGCGGTTTTCTCTTAGCGTACGTTGCGTGTCGCAATGCCTTCGATGTCGCCATATGACAGGCCGATATCGTCAAGCTCACGTGCTGTCAGTTTAGACAGGGATTTGCGTGTGATGCGTGCGTCGTTCCATGCAGCGACGGCGCCGAACATGTTGATGAAGAATGTAGCGACGTTGCCTGCGGAGAGGCCAGAAGCGGGGCGTGATGTGTCAAAAGCGGCCATGGCCATATTCCCTAAGTTTAAGCTGCAGTGCAGCGTTGATCTGATGAGCGGCATCTAGGAGGGAAGTGACCCCACTACCAGTGACATTTCGGCATAAGTCATATGCGTTTTTAACATGCCTCTTTTTTGGGCGGACATCTTGCCAAACCCCTTGTTTAATTGGGGTAAAAACTGTCGGCTTTTACGCTTGGTGTGACGTTTTCGAACCTCAATTGCGGCGACGCTGCGTCACTTGCGTTGCCGAAGTTACTTGGTCTTTGTTCGCCTTTTGTGCTAACCAAGCTCAGATAATAATAAAAAAGAGGCGAGCAATGCGTGTTTTAGGGATTGATCCGGGCCTGCGGAACATGGGTTGGGGGGTGATTGATGTGGTGGGATCTCGAATCAGCCATGTCGCAAACGGAATTTGCCACTCGGCCGGAACGGATCTTGGATCGCGCCTGCTATCCTTACACCAACAACTGACCGAGGTGATCCAGACTTACTGTCCTGAAACCGCCGCCGTGGAGCAGACATTCGTGAACAAAGACGGTGTCGGCACTCTGAAACTGGGGCAAGCCCGCGGAATAGCGATGCTGGTGCCTGCGCAGGCTGGCATAAGCATTGGCGAATATGCCCCGAACGCCGTCAAAAAGGCGGTTGTCGGTGTTGGCCATGCTGACAAGCAACAGATTGCACACATGGTAAAGGTGCAACTGCCGGGGGTGAAACTGGCTGGACCTGATGCCGCCGACGCTCTGGCCATCGCGATTTGCCATTCGTTCCACGCCCAATCAACCAGCACGCTTGCCAAAGCATTGGCGAGGGCGGGCGCATGATCGGCAAGATAGCAGGGCGTCTGGAATACCGTAGCACGGACCATGTTTTGATTGATGTGCGCGGGATTGGTTATCTTGTCTATGTGTCCGACCGTGTGATGGCGGGGCTGCCGGCCAATGGCGAAGCGGTGGCGCTGTATACGGACTTGCTGGTGCGCGAAGACAATCTGCAGCTTTTTGGGTTCACGACCCTTGTCGAAAAAGAATGGCACCGCTTGCTGATGTCCGTTCAAGGCATTGGCGCAAAGGCCGCCATGGCGATCATGGGGACGCTGGGTGCCGAAGGCGTCAGCCGCGCGATTGCGCTGGGCGACTGGAATGCTCTGGCGAAAGCAAAGGGTGTGGGACCCAAGACCGCGCAACGGGTCGCGATTGAGCTCAAGGACAAAGCACCCGGTGTCATGGCAATGGGCGGCACACTGGCGGAAGCGCAGGGCGATGACGTGATCGAAGAGAATGCACCACCGTCTGTCCGCATATCTGCGCCACGCAAAGCAAATCCGGCGCAATCAGAGGCACTGTCGGCGCTGGGCAATCTTGGGTACGTACCCGGAGAAGCCGCCAGCGCCGTGGCAGAGGCGGCAGGCGATGCGCCCGATGCGGATACCCCTGCATTGATCCGTGCGGCCTTGAAGCTGTTGGCCCCGAAAGGATAGGGATAGCCGATGGACCAACCTGACCCCACCTTGCGCCCCGATCCGCAGCCAGAAGATTCCGACCGCGCGTTGCGTCCGCAAACGCTTGATGCGTTCATTGGCCAGCAAGCGGCCCGCGCGAACCTGTCGGTCTTTATCGAAAGCGCCCGCCGCCGCGGCGAAGCGATGGATCATACGCTTTTTCATGGTCCCCCCGGTTTGGGCAAGACGACACTTGCGCAGATCATGGCCCGCGAATTGGGCGTGAACTTTCGGATGACGTCCGGCCCTGTCCTGGCCAAGGCGGGTGATTTGGCGGCGATCCTGACAAACCTCGAAGCCCGCGACGTGTTGTTTATCGACGAAATCCACCGCCTGAACCCTGCGGTGGAAGAAATCCTCTATCCCGCCCTTGAGGACTTTGAACTGGATCTGGTGATCGGCGAGGGTCCTGCCGCCCGTACCGTGCGGATCGAATTGCAGCCGTTCACGTTGGTCGGCGCCACCACGCGGATGGGCCTTTTGACAACTCCGTTACGGGACCGTTTTGGTATCCCGACACGGTTGGAGTTTTATTCCCAAGACGAGTTACACGAAATTGTCACACGTGGTGCCCGCCTGATGGGGGCGCCCGCTGCGCCCGAAGGGGCTGCCGAGATTGCAAAACGTGCGCGTGGCACACCGCGGATCGCGGGTCGCTTGCTGCGTCGCGTTGTCGATTTTGCAATTGTCGAAGGTGACGGGACTGTGACCCAAGCAATCGCGGATCGTGCGTTAACCCGTTTGGGCGTGGATCATCTGGGCCTTGATAACGCTGACCGTCGCTATCTGCGGTTAGTTGCGGAAAGCTACGCAGGCGGACCTGTCGGAATCGAGACATTGTCTGCAGCGTTGTCTGAAAGCCGTGACAGTCTGGAAGATGTGATCGAGCCATATTTGTTGCAAAAGGGTCTGATCCAGCGCACGCCGCGCGGGCGCATGTTGGCGCAGGCAGCTTGGACGCACTTGGGATTAAGTGCGCCAAAGCCGCAGACGGATTTGTTTGGTTAAGCAGGCAATGGCTTGCTGCGAGAGGTTGAAGGGCGAAATGATGAATGAAGTAGAGCCTCTGTTCACCCGTGCGGACGGGTCATATGTCTTTGCACGTTGGGGGCGGCCGATTGTTCCGGTGATCTTTGGTGTCGATGATGCCTCGCTGGCGATGTTCAAGGGCGCTATCGAAGCTGTGGTCAGCCTTGCGGGTCACAAGATGGCCGAAACTGATCCGGAGCTTGGCGCCAACGTCATGGTTTTTTTCTGCCGCGAATGGGCAGAGTTGGGCGAGGTGCCCAACCTTGACAAGCTCGTACCCGATATGCCGGCCCTGATCGCGAAATTGCAGCAGGCAGACGCAAATCAATACCGGATTTTCCGGTTTGATGATGCAGGGGCCATTCGTGCGGCTTTTGTGTTTTTGAGGATGGATCAGCATTTGGCGGCGGTCGCGGCGGATACGCTCGCACTTAGCCAAGCCGTTCAGCTGATTCTGCTTTGGTCCGATACCGCTTTCGATACGCAGCCACCGCTTGCGCTGATTGAAGGCAACGCTGTGCTGCGCCCGGAAATCGCGGATGTTATTCGCGCGGCCTATGACCCTGTGATGCCCGCGGCAGCCCAAGATAGCAGCCATGCTTTGCGATTGGCCGCCCGGATCAGGCCGCCATCATGACCCACCGTTTCCCTGTTCGTGTTTACTACGAGGATACCGACCTTGCCGGTATCGTCTATTATGCCAACTATCTGAAATTTATCGAACGCGCACGCAGTGAATGGGTCCGTGACTTGGGTATTGATCAGGTGCAGATGAAGGCTGACGGTCTTGTTTTTGCAGTGCGCCGCGTCGAGGCAGATTATCTGTCGCCTGCCAAGTTCGACGACAATCTGGTCGTGGAGACCGCAATACATACCGGATCAGGGGTCCGGTTGGTTGTCGGGCAAGATGTCAAACGCGGTGACGAAGTACTTTTTTCGGCGCTGGTCACTATCATTTGCATGACCGCCGAAGGGGCCGTGGCCCGTCTACCGGCAGCGATCCGCCAATCCGTGCATTAGAATCGCGCTTATTTCGCAGATGTGATGTGGGATTGGTTGGATTTCCCCGTGCGCATACGATATGTTCAATGATAATCAGAGCCCAAAATCGGGCCTAAAGGCAGAGCAGGCACATGGAAGCAGCACACGAATTCACAATGTGGGCGTTGTTCGCGCGCGC
>CBDTYC010000068.1:0-11008 GCA_965364495.1 uncultured Yoonia sp.
CCGCCAGCATTGTCGCTGCGACCATCAAGCATGGTCAGCGTGCCGTCGAAACCGTTCAAAACGACTTCGGTGCTATAGCGGTCTGCGCCGGATTGATCCTGCCATTTGCGTGTCTGCAGCTTGCCTTCAATGTAGACCTTGCTGCCTTTTTTCAAATACTGCTCGGCAATACGGACAAGGCCTTCTTGGAAAATCGCAACGGTGTGCCATTCGGTCTTTTCGCGACGCTCACCGGTGTTTTTGTCTTTCCAGGTTTCTGATGTCGCGATCCGCAGGTTGCATACTTTGCCGCCGTTTTGAAAATTGCGCACCTCAGGGTCTGCACCCAGATTGCCGATAAGAATAACTTTGTTGACTGACCCGGCCATGTTTGGACCTCCCACGATTCTGATTTACGCTTTTGTGACAGACACGGGATGCCGCAACAAGGTTAAGGGACAATGAAAGCGTGAAGCATTGGCTGTTTGCTCCAAAGTGGTTAAGTTGTGATCTATCGAGACGAAAGGCGCATTCACAGTGCTGAGACCCTTCTGCATATGTACGATCCTACTGGCCCTGCCTGCGGTTGCCCAAGAACAGGTCTCGACCATGTCCCGCTCTGGCCTATTGAAAAGCCAAACGTCAGTTCTGGACGGGCGGGCTGCGCAGCAGTATGAAAATTCGGCGCGTTTGTTGCCTCCACGCGACGCAGGTTTCACAATCACGCCTTCTTACGACGGTAATTATTCCGGACCATATTTGCGTCTGGCACGCGCTGCGGCGACAAGGCACGGTGTCCCGGCGGGCCTGTTCTTGCGATTGGTCCAGCAAGAAAGCGGATGGAACGCTGCGGCGGTTTCTTCCAAAGGGGCATTGGGATTGGCGCAACTGATGCCCGAGACCGCACGCGATCTTGCTGTGGACCCGCTTGATCCGGCGCAGAATCTGGACGGTGGTGCGCGGTACTTGCGCGCGCAATACGAGGTGTTCGGCTAGTGGCGACTAGCGCTCGCGGCCTATAATGCCGGTCCGGGTGCCGTGATCCGTCACAGTGGTGTCCCGCCATTTGCCGAAACCCAAAACTATGTATTGGTCATCTGGGGAAATTGACGATCTTGTTGCCAAGACCGTCAAGCTCAGGCTTGTCGCTTACGCCCCGTGAACCTTACTCTGCCGCGATTTGAATGACAGGCTCCATATCAGCCAGATCAGCATCGCTGAGGTGGCACTTGATCTGGTGACCGTCCGCCACAAAGCGCACAGGAGGGACTTCTTTTTCGCAAAGCCCACCCGCCACTTTGGATTTCCAGTTGCACCGTGTCTGGAACGGGCAGCCTGATGGCGGGTTCATCGCAGAAGGGATGTCGCCTTCCAGTACGATGTGCTTTTTCTTGACCTTCGTATCGGCAATCGGAACCGCTGAAAGCAAGGCCTCGGTATAGGGGTGGTAAGGAGGTGAAAACACCTGATCCGTGCTGCCCAATTCAACCACATGACCCAGATACATCACCATGACGCGGTCCGACAGATAGCGCACAATCGACAGGTCGTGGCTGATGAACAGCAGTGTCGTTTTGTGCTCGCGCTGAATTTCCATCAGCAGGTCGGTCACTGCCGCCTGAACAGAAACGTCCAAAGCCGAGACAGGTTCGTCAGCCACAACGATCCGCGCATCACCGGCGAATGCACGTGCAATACCAACCCGTTGCTTTTGACCACCGGAAAGCTGGCGCGGCATGCGATCCGCGAATTCGCGGGGCAATTTGACCAAATCCAGCAAATTAAGCATCCGGTCGCGGCGTTCCATGTCGTTGCTGCCGATCCCGAAAATCTCGAGCGCGCGGATAATCTGGCGACCGACCGTCATGGACGGATTCAGCGTGTCAAAGGGGTTCTGGAAAACCATCTGTATGTCGGCGATCGTCTTGGTATCACGTTGTTCGATCGCGATGTTTCCGATGGATTTGTTGTCCAGCAGGATTTCGCCTTCGGTTGCTGTCTCAAGCCCCATCAAAACTTTGGCAAAGGTTGATTTGCCGCAGCCGGATTCGCCCACAATCGCGAGTGTTTCGCTTTCACGGGCTTCGAAACTCAGGGTTTCATTGGCTTTAACGACTTTCTTATCACCGCCACCAAACAGCGCGTTTGCGGCGACTTCGTAGTATTTCTTGAGGTTGTCCATTTTCAGAACGACCGGTCCGGGTTCCGGTTTTTCCTTTTGTTCACCCAACTGGATCGGGGCGTTCCAGTCGATTTCCTTGAACTTCACGCACCGCGACTGGTGGCGGTCATTGCCCGGCACCGGTTCCATCGGGATGAATCCAGCGTCGCAGCGACCCGGTTCGAAATAGTCGCAGCGGGGGCCAAAGTTACAGCCTTGCGGACGTTCATGCGGCAAGGGGAAGTTGCCTGGAATAGCGACCAGAGGACGGGCGTTCTTGTCTGCGCCGGGCAGGGGGATCGAGCGGAACAGCGCCTGTGTATAGGGGTGCTGCATCTCGTCAAAGACGTCTTCGATTGACCCGCGCTCGACCGCTTCACCAGAGTACATGACGCAAATCCGGTCGCAGGTTTCCAGCACCAAGCCAAGGTTGTGACTGATGAACAGCATTGATGTGCCGTATTTCTTGCCAAGGTCTTTGACCAGTTCTACGACAGCGGCCTCAACGGTCACATCAAGTGCTGTTGTCGGCTCGTCCAAGATCAGCAAGGACGGTTTCGACATCAGGGCCATTGCAATGACAATACGCTGCTGCTGGCCACCCGATAGCTGGTGCGGATAGCTGTTCAGCATCCGCTTCGGGTCGGGCAGCTTCACGTCGGTGACGACTTCAAGCGCGCGGGCATAAGCCTCTTTTTCGCCAACGCCTTCGTGGATCATCGGCACTTCCATCAGTTGTTTGCCGATTTTCATAGCGGGGTTCAGTGACGCCATCGGTTCCTGATAAATCATCGCGATTTCCGAGCCACGCACAGCGCGCAGTTCTTCTGGCGACATTTCACACAGGTCGCGGCCTTTGAATTTGATCGAGCCGCCAACAATGCGGCCGTTCACGCCAAGGTCTTGCATCACGCCCAAAGCGACGGTGGATTTACCGCAGCCGGATTCGCCAACAAGGCCAAGCGCCTCGCCCGGCATAACAGTCGCAGAAAAATCCATCACAGCCGGGATTTCGCGCAGACGGGTAAAAAAGGAAATCGAAAGCTTGTCGATCTCAAGGATGGGTTGGTCAGTCATTCTTTTATCCCTTTGAGGGGCCAGTCTATCGGCTGGCATCACGTCAGGCCCCGCTACATGCGGAGCCCGCGATGTTTATTTAGTCTTTCAAGCTTTCTTCACGCAGACCGTCGGCCAGCAGGTTGAGGCCTAGAACAAGGCTCAGCAAGGCGACAGCTGGTGGCAGGGCAGGGTGAGCATAGATCAGCAAAAGCTTGCGGCCTTCGTTGATTGTTGAACCCCAGTCCGGGCTTTCGGAGGAAAGTCCCAAGCCAAAGAAGCCCAAGGTCCCCAGCAGAATGGTTGTGTAACCGATGCGCAGGCAGAAATCGACGATCAGTGGTCCACGTGCGTTTGGCAGGATTTCCCAAAGCATGATGTACCACGCACCTTCGCCACGGGTTTGCGCTGCCGCGACATAGTCACGTGTGCGCAGATCAAGGGTCAAGCCCCGCACAATACGGAAAACTGTCGGTGCGTTCACGAAGACCACCGAAACAAAGACCACAAGGATCGAGATATCAAAGAGGTCCATCCATTCGGGCAGGAAGTTGATAACCGTACCCTTTTGGTTGATCACCGACAGATAAAGCCAGCCCAGCACACCCAAAACAGGCACCAAGATAGCGGTCCGTTTGGCCGGTTGCGTGTAGTAACGCGAGTTCAACAGCACACCGAAAAAGATGAGCGGAAAAACGAACAGGAACGCAGCCATATAGGACGGGATGCCTGTCAGAACGATCTCCGGGGTTACCAGCAGGTAGAACAACAAGATCACAGGGAACGCGAGAATTAGGTTCGCGATAAACGACAGGATGGTATCCAGTTTGCCGCCATAGAAACCGGCGGGCAGGCCCAATGTGATCCCGACCATGAAAGCAAAGACTGTTGCCAGTGGTGCAATTGCGATCACGAAGACCGATCCAGTTACCACGCGGCTAAAGATATCGCGGGCAAGGTTGTCGCCACCTAACAGATAGTGGGCGACCACACCTTCCGTGCCTTCGGGGACCGGCACACCGGGTGTCTTGTTCTTGAGGCCCGAAACCTGGGTCAGGTAGTCATGGGTGATGATCATATCGAACATACCGACGAACAGGGCTGTAAAGACCCAGAACATCACCAAGCCAAAACCGATCATGCCGACCGTGCTATCAAAAAGCTTGCCATAAAGGCCGAGTTTGCGCTTGTAGATGATCGAAACCGCATAAAGCGCGACCAGCGCGACCCAGACCGGCAAGAACCGCTTGGATAGCTCTCCTACGATGCCGGCACTGCCATAAGGCATGACAAGCGGCACCACGATATAGGCAACAACGACCGCAAGAACCGCCAGAAACAGGTATTTGACCGCGGTTTCCGTCGCACCCAACGCGCCGCCACGTGCTTGCAGCGAGCCATCGGCGTTGGATTGAAGGGTCACGGGGGCTGCGAACAGTCCCAGAACCAGTTGGGCAATCACGGCTATGGCAAAGAGCACCACAAGCACGGTGAGTACGGGGTTGAGGATGGTGCCGAGGCTACCTGTCCATGTCAAAGCGTCCATGTCCTGATCCTCCTTTTAAGAAATGCGAATGCGTGGGTTCAGGAACACGTAGCCGATGTCGGAAATCAGCTGTGTGATCAGAACCACGAAGACGGAAACGATTGAGACACCAAGCAAAAGCTCGATGTCGTTATTGCCAGCAGCTTGCACCAGCACCCAGCCGAAGCCTTTGTAGTTGAACAGCGTCTCGACGATGACGACGCCGTTCAGCAACCACGGGAACTGCAGCATGATCACCGTAAACGGTGCGATCAGTGCATTGCGAAGCGCATGTTTGAGGACAATCTTGGGGAAGCTGACACCCTTCAGGCGCGCGGTACGGATGTACTGGGCGGTCATAACCTCGGTCATTGATGCCCGCGTCATCCGCGCGATGTACCCCATGCCGTAAAGCGCGATTGTCATCACCGGCAAGAAGAAGTTTTCAAAAGTGGCATCATCCATCGCACTGGTGGCCGTGCCTTTGAACCACTGCATCCCGAAGGTTGCGGTCGCAAAAACCGAGATGAACACAACGCCCGACACATATTCCGGGGTCGCAGTCGAGATGATCGAAACGGTTGATAGGCTGCGGTCGGTCCGCGATCCTTCACGCATCCCTGCAAGCACACCAAGGATCAGAGCCCCCGGAACCATCACCAACATGACGCAAAGCATCAGTTTGCCGGTTAGTCCCAATCGGGTGGCAACGATGCCCGAGACGTCCTCTTTAAAGACGGTCGAAAAGCCCCAATCACCTTGCAGAATGCCACAGAACGTCGCGGCCTCTTCGATCGGCTGACCAGCTTCGGCACAACGAGCGCGTACTTCTCCGTCGCGGCCCTCGATGACGTAGCCGGGCAAAACGCCGAGCCATTGACCGTATTTGATCGGCAAGGCTTGTGAATAACCACGGCTGTCCAGCCAGCTGACCACGGCGTCGTCCGACATGCGGGCGTTGCCTTGGGTCTTTGCAAGCTTTTCAAGGTTTGGTCCAAGATTGGTAAGCCAGAACACAATAAATGTCAGGCAAAGTGCCGTGAGGATCATGACCCCAAGGCGGCGCAGAATAAACAGTCCCATAAAGGCCCCTGTTGGTGAGCTACGTCAGGACATTGCCTGACTTTTCGTTTTTTGTTGCGGCCTCTGGTTTGCCAAAGATCCGCATCCGGTAGCAGAAAAAGGCCGCCCCTTGTGGGGGCGGCCCTTCGAGATATTAGGCAGCGATGCCGACTTTGTACATCTGTGGTAGATACGCGATGTGCATATCCCAGCCTACAAAGCCAGGCTTGGCATGGCGATAGAGTGACCGCCAGTATGGCTGGATCGTCACACCTTCGTCCGACATAATCGTCTGCAGTTTTGCCATTACTTCGCGGCGCGCATCTGCATCCGCGATTGCGTTGGCTTCGGCAAGAAGCGCGTCAAACTCTGCGTTTGCAAAGCCGGATTCGTTCCATGCCTCACCGGAGCGATACGCCAGACCAAGGATCTGGGTGTCGAGCGGGCGGTGGTTCCAGTTCGTGGATGAGAACGGGTATTTTGTCCAATCGTTCCAGAAAGTCGAACCCGGAATGATTGTCCGCTTGATGTTGAAACCGGCATCGCGCAACTGGGCGGCAACCGCGTCAGTTGTGTTCTTGCGCCAGTCATCGTCAATCGACACGATCTCCATTTCGAAATCAGCCATGCCAGCTTCGGTCAGCAGCGCCAAAGCGCCAGCCGGGTCGAACGGCAGGCCAGGAACATCTGCCCATGCAGGGTGCATTGGACCAACGTGCTGGTTGCGCGCGACCTGACCAAGGTTTGAATAGCCAAGTTCCAGGCAAACGGCGTTGTCGACAGCCATGGCAATCGCCTGACGGACGCGCTTGTCTGCGTATGGCTTCATGCCATCGACTTCGGCCAACTGGTTTGGGCGAATAGCAATGGTTGCGCCGGAAGCGACTTCAGAGCGTTCCCAACCAATACCTTCGACAACTTCAACAAAGTCACCGACAGTTTCGTAGAACATGTCAACTTCGTCGGATGCCGCTGCAGCCACCCACGCGGATGGATCAGTGCCGTAGTCGATGTATTCGATACGGTCGAGGAATGCGCCGCGTGCTTCGGCGTAGCCCCACCATTCAAAGCCTTCATTGCGTGTCAGCACCGCTTTGACGCCCACTTCGAGGCTCTCTGGCAGGTAAGGACCAGTGCCAACCGGGTTGCCAACCATGTTGTCTGCGTCGAAATCAGCAGGAACAATCGCCGCAGGATAATCCGCCATTCCCGCAATCAGCGAGATGTCGGAACCTGGCAGGTTCAAACGCACCGTGTGGCTGTCCACAACTTCGATACCGCCTTCAACCGCTTGACCTGTTGCTTCGTCGATCAGGATCGCGAAACGGCCGGCCATAGAGTTGCCTTCCATGTTCTTGTCACACCAGCCAGAGATGTTGCGCGCAACATCTTCTGCGGTGAAGTCGGAGCCGTCGTTCCACTTGACGCCCTGACGCACGTTCAATGTGTAAACGGTTGCGTCATCATTCACGTTCCAGCTTTCAAGCAGCATCGGCGCGAAAGAGCCGTCGTTGTTGTATTCTACGAGATACTCGAGCCAACCATGCGAGAAGAATGCGATTTGCGTCCAGTCATAGGTACGCGGGTCTTTCAGCGCGCGGACTTCCATTTGCATACGGACTGTGCCGCCTTGCTGGATGTGCCCTGCCGCATGCGCTGGCGCAGCGGCCCCGATCAGCGCATAGGCTGCGGTCGCTGTTACACCAAGTGCTGTTGTACGGGCCATAAATTCACGGCGGCTGAGTTGACCAGCCTTTTCTTCTTTGGCGTACATAAGCGCTGCTGGGTGGATTGAGTTTGGTATCTGCGTCATTCGTTTCTCCCTGTGACACATTTCATTTTGCCCGAAATACGCGCCAGTGTTCGTCCGTCACTTTTTAGGCACGCTTTCGTCCGGCTGCCATACGGCACAATTTATGGCCGCGCGTCAACCGGTCCATTCGGATATTGGATCACGTTTGCGACACGTTGAGTGACCAAAAACGACATTTGGACGAGAAAACCCAAAGCGCTTTGGCGCTGCAGTGCAGCACTGTAGGCGCGCTATGTGCGCAAGCCAAGCCGCTGTTTGCCTCGAAAATCAGACGGGGTTTGGCCAGACTTTTCTTGGAAACTGCGGGTAAAATATGCTGGAGAATGAAAGCCAAGCGACTGCGCAATGTTTTGAATGGGGGTCGTCGTGTCCCGAAGCATGACGCAGGCCTCGTAATGGATACGGTCATTCAGCAAGGCCAGTGCCGAACGCCCGCAGGTCTTGCGACAGCAACGGGTCAGGTGCGTCGGGGTGACGCCAAGTTCGGCGGCATAGCCTGCGATACTGCGATCAGTCTGGAAATCGCGCGCGATCATAGTGGTGTACCGTGCCACAAGTTTGGCGGCAGCAGAGCTGCGGCGAAGATCGATGTTCGCGGGGTTCCGCGCCTTGAGTTGCCGTTCAACAAAGATGGCAAGCAGGCCGAAATAACACTCGGCTGCGCGCATGTCGCGACCAGGCTGCAGTTCGCGTTCTATTGCTTCGATGTAGCCAACCAGTTCTTTTTGCGGGTCCACATCAATCAGGCGCAGGTGAAACGGCGTGTCCGGCCAACCGGTTGCGTCAGGGATTGTCAATGATTGTCCAAAGACGGTTTGTCCGACTTCCATCCCGTACATCGTGTGCGCAGGGATATAGATCAGGTTATTGGGTCCGTAGCCGTTTGTCAGCCCAGCGACAGTGATGCGTCCCTGACCTTTGGCAATCCGTATCAGCCGCGCGGTGGCATGGCTGCGCATTGCCTCTGTCCGCCACCGACCTGCGTTTCCGCCATGCGCGATCGTTGCAAGCGCCAGCGGTGCTTTGGCTGCCGTCATCAATTCCATCAATCTGCCCTGCGTGGTTTTTGGTGATTCTGTGCACAATGCCTTTTGGAATCAATCGTCTGCCGCATCACGCAAGTGCAGTGTTGCAGATAAGTCAGGGCTATCGGCGGCAATTCGCTGCCAGTCCTTGTGCCGTGCGCGAAACCACGTGCGCTGGCGTTTGGCATATTGACGCGAGGCGATGATTGCGGCGTCCCGTGCAGCATCAAGGGACAAATTGCCCTGCAAATGGGCGATAAGTTCTGGCGCACCGATTGCTTTGGAAGACAAAAGGTCGGGGTCCCAATCAGGCAACATGGTGCGGGCCTCATCCAGTGCGCCTTGGGCCAGCATCAGATCAAAACGACGTGCGATCCGCGCATTCAGCCAGTCCTTTGGCGCATCCAGCGTGAGGCAAACGGCATCATCCGGCGCCAGAAGCGGCGGCGGGGTTGCATCTTGCCAATCTGCGAGCGTCCTGCCCGTGGCTTGCAGCACTTCCCAGGCGCGTTGCACGCGCATCCGGTTCCGGGTGTCAATTCTTGCAAGGGTCGCCGCGTCCAACCCATCTACAAGTGCGGAAAGGGGCATATCGTTGGCCATCTCTCTGACCGGTGTGGGGGTTGCGGGTATCTCGGCCAATCCACGGGTCAGCGCGTTGAAATTAAGACCCGTTCCCCCCACGATGATCGGACGCTGTGCGCCGGACAGGAATGGCGTCACGTCCCGCAGCCAATGGCCGACAGAGTAGGGCGCATCAAAAGGGACATGCCCGTAAAGCGCATGGTCGGCTTTGGCGAGGTCGGCATCATCGGGTCGCGCCGTCAGAATGCGCCAGCCGTCGAAGACCTGTAAGGCATCGGCATTGACGATCACACCGCCCTGTCGTTGTGCGATTTCAATTGCAAGCGCGGATTTCCCCGATGCAGTCGGGCCTGCTATCAGGACGGGCGTTTGGGGAAGGACGGTGATGGGATGCATAGGACGTCATCGGTTGTTGCGGTCGTGCAGGCTTACCCCACCTCAACCTATCATGAAAGCAGTCCGCGATTATAGGCCTGCGGAACCGAACGCCCATTGAACCTGACAGGTTTTTGCGACATTTTGCGCGCCAAGCAATGGCACAAAGGGGACCACCATGAGCGACACAGGCAAAACGGCATATAAACGCGTGATGCTGAAGATCTCGGGTGAAGCTTTGATGGGTGACACCGCCTTTGGTTTGCATCCCCCCACTGTGCAGCGGATCGCCCGCGAAGTGAAATCCGTCCATGACATGGATGTCGAGATTTGCATGGTAATCGGTGGCGGCAATATCTTTCGCGGGCTGCAAGGCTCTGCGCAAGGGATGGAGCGTACGACAGCCGACTATATGGGGATGCTTGCCACTGTCATGAACGCACTCGCGATGCAGTCCGCACTTGAGGAGCTGGGCATCCATACGCGGGTGATTTCCGCAATTACGATGAACGAAGTGGCAGAGCCCTACATCCGCCGCCGCGCTGTGCGTCACCTTGAAAAAAAGCGGGTTTGTATCTTTGCCGCGGGTACCGGAAACCCCTATTTCACCACTGATACCGCAGCGACCTTGCGCGCAAATGAAATGGTCTGCGAAGCGATCTTCAAGGGCACCAAGGTTGATGGTGTATACGACAAAGACCCCGCAAAACATGATGACGCAGTCCGCTATGACGAGGTCAGCTATGACGAGGTCCTGCAAAAACATCTGGGCGTGATGGACGCCAGCGCGATCGCTTTGGCGCGCGACAACCATTTACCAATTATCGTTTTCTCGCTGGATCACGAAGGTGGTTTCCGTGGCATACTTGCCGGCGAAGGGACCTATACGATTGTGAAGGACTAAGCGGTGCATTTGACGGGTCAGGTCAAGCCCGCCACACCCTGAACCGTGCAGGTTATTCCAACCTTGTCCACAGGATCGCGGCAGGCTGTCTATACAAGCGCACCCCTTTGGCCTAAAACGAAGAAAAGACGGGCCGCGTGCCCTGATGAGGAAGAGCAAAGAACCATGGCTGACGATTTTGAACTTGATACCGACGATTTGACCCGCCGCATGGAAGGCGCAATTGCCAACTTGCGCGTTGAACTTGCATCATTGCGCACAGGTAGGGCCTCTGGCTCGATGTTGGAACCGGTGATGGTCGATGCCTATGGCTCTATGACACCGATCAACCAGGTGGGTACGGTGAACGTGCCTGAACCACGCATGGTGACGATCAATGTCTGGGATAAAGGGCTTGTCGGAAAGGTCGAAAAAGCTATTCGTGAAAGTGGCTTGGGGATCAATCCTCAACTAAATGGCACGATCATCATGCTGCCGATTCCGGAACTGAACGAAGAACGACGCCGCGAGCTGACAAAGGTCG